>NZ_JRJY01000160.1:14519-29091 GCF_000801015.1 Aeromonas sp. ZOR0001
CGTGGCCGCCTCCAACATGCCACGCCCCTATCCGGCGCTGGCCATCGAGCTGCAGCACTATCTGGGGGCGAGCGGCCTGGCCTTTGACATGAACGTGGCCTGCTCGTCTGCCACCTTCGGCATCAAGACAGCCGCAGACATGCTGGCAGCAGGCAGCGCCAAACTGGCGCTGGTGGTCAATCCGGAGATCTGCTCGGGGCACCTCAATTTCCGTGACAGAGACAGCCACTTTATCTTCGGCGACGCCTGCACCGCGGTGCTGCTGGAGCGGCAGGCCGATTGCAAGGTAGCCAATCCGTGGCAACTGGTAGCCAGCAAGCTGGTGACCCGGTACTCCAACAACATCCGCAACAACTTCGGCTTTCTGAACCGGCTGAGCCCGCGCACCCGCTACAGTGACGACAAGCTGTTTCGCCAGCAGGGGCGCAAGGTGTTCAAGGAGGTGTTGCCGCTGGTGTGCGACCAGATAACCAACCAGCTCGATGAGCAGGGCTGGCCTGCCGAGAGCCTGAACCGGCTCTGGCTCCATCAGGCCAACCTCACCATGAACCAGTTCATCGGCCGCAAGCTGCTGGGCCACGATGCCAGCCAGCAGGAGGCACCGGTCATTCTTGATAGCTATGGTAATACCAGCTCGGCGGGTTCCATCATCGCGTTTCATCTGTACAATCGCGACCTTCCTGCGGGGGCTCGCGGCGTACTGTGCTCCTTTGGCGCTGGCTACTCCATAGGTAGCCTGCTGCTGCGGCGCCTGTAATGGCGGGCCTCCCGCCGACATAACAATAACCAGCAACATGGGTGGGAATATGCAGAGGATCACGGGGCGCTGCGCCCTGCACTACGGGGTAACCCTGTCACTATTTTGTCTCTATGGCTGGCAGGTTTGCCCGTTTCTCGAGAGTCTCACCCTGCCCCAGTTGCTGGGGCCGACCCTGGTGACGTTCGCCATCATGTTCGCCGTGCGCAATTGGCTGCTCTCAAGTCGGCCCTTGGCGCGCAACGGGCTGGACGGGTTTGGACTGGAGGTGGGTTTCTACCTGCTGGGAGCACTGCTGCTCTCGAACTACAACGCCCTGGCCCACAACTTCCCGCTGGAGAGTCACCTCAAGGTGCTGCTGGGGATGACCACCCTCGGCTTTCTGGTAGCGGCTGACCTGACTCTGGAGCGAGACTTGCATCGGGCCAGAGCACGGCAAGCCGAGCAGAGCCTGGCACTGAGCCACCCGCTGGCCATGCCGCTGCCACGCAAGTTCACCCTCTTTACCCTGGCGACCCTCACCCTGCTGGGGGGCGTCTTCTTCTTGCTGTTCAACAAGGATCTGGAGTGGCTGGTGACGGTGGAGCGCAGCCTGCCGAGGGTCGATGCCCAGCACTACATCCTGTGGGAGATCGCCTTCGTAATGACGGTGACCTTCTGTTATCTCGCCCTCATTATTCACGGTTATGGTCGCAATCTCGGCCTATCCCTGCGCCAGCAGACCAGCACCATGGCCAGAGTACAGTGTGGTGACTTCGACGCCCGGGTGCCGGTCACCCGGGATGACGAGTTTGGCCTGATTGCCGCCAGCACCAATCAGATGATCGGTGAGCTGAAATCCCGCAGCGACGAGCTCAACCTGACCCGTGACGTGGCTATCCTCGGCCTCGCCTCGCTGGCGGAGACCCGGGACAACGAGACCGGCGCCCATATCATCCGCACCCAGCATTATGTGAAGGCGCTGGCGCAATACCTCAGTCGCAGTGATTGGGATCGCTATCCGCTCGATGACGCCACCATCGACCTGCTGTTCAAGTCGGCTCCCCTGCACGATGTGGGCAAGGTGGGCATTCCCGACGCCATCCTGCTCAAACCGGGCAAGCTGACCGACGAGGAGTTCGCCATCATGAAGCGCCACCCGCAGATCGGCGCCGATGCGCTGGCGAGTGCCGAGGCGCAGCTGGGCTCCAACTCCTTCTTGCGGCTGGCCCGGGAGATCTCCCTCACCCACCACGAAAAGTGGGATGGCAGCGGCTATCCGGCTGGGCTGGCGGGTGAGGACATTCCCCTCTCCGGGCGTTTGATGGCGGTAGCGGATGTCTACGATGCCCTCATCTCGAAACGGGTCTACAAACCTGCTTTCAGCCATGAGGAAGCGAAGGAGATCATCGTGAAGGGGAGCGGCAGCCATTTTGATCCCGGCATCGTCGCGGCGTTTCTCGCCTGTGAGGCGCAGTTCAGGGAGATTGCCGCGCAGTTTCAGGATCACCACTGAGCAAGTACATGCCGACCAGCTTGCCCTGATGGCTGACAGAGCAACAGGCGTCATAAATTGTACACAAACAGGTCTGGCGATCGCCGATTCAGCGCCATGCTGACGGCCTTTGTCACGCCGTGCCCATATTGATATTTCCCTTTATTTACAGCTATTTTTTGTCATTTTGTGATCCGGATTCGTGCCAATGACGCAACCGGGATCACAAGATGGCAGGAAAAGGCCGCAATTTGCCCTTCGGCGCCAATGATGGCTTTCAATGAAAGCGAGGTTTGCTATCATCCGGAGACATTTTTCATCTGTCGCCGGCTACAAAAGAATACCCTCATGTACACACAGTTCTTCGGCCTCTCGGAACACCCGTTTTCCATCTCGCCCAATCCCAAGTACCTCTATATGAGCGAGCGCCACGGCGAAGCCCTTGCTCATCTCAACTATGGATTGCAGGATGGCGGCGGCTTTGTGCTGCTGACCGGCGAAGTGGGCACCGGCAAAACCACCGTCTCCCGCTGCCTGCTGCAACAGCTCCCCGCCGAGACCGAGATCGCCTATATCCTCAACCCCTCCCTGACCGAACGGGATCTGCTGGCTGCCATCTGCGACGAGTTTCAACTCCCCTATCCCGAAGATGCCGGGATCAAGCGGCTGTTCGACCTTATTCGCGATCACCTGCTGGCCAACCTGGCGGCAGGCAAGCGCAGCGTGGTACTGGTGGATGAGGCGCAGCACCTGCTGCCCGGCGTACTGGAGCAGCTGCGCCTGCTCACCAACCTCGAAACCGACGAACGAAAACTGCTGCAAGTGGTGCTGATCGGTCAGCCCGAGCTGCAACAGATGCTGCGCCAACCCCTGCTGCGTCAGCTGGCCCAGCGCATTACCGCCCGCTATCACCTGCTGCCGCTCTCTCATAGCGATGTGGATGCCTACGTCCGCTTCCGGCTGCAAGTCGCAGGCTGCGTACAACCCATCTTCACCCCGCGCGCCATCAAGACGCTTCATCGCCTGAGTGGCGGGATCCCCCGTTTCATCAATCTCATCTGCGACCGCGCTCTGATCGCCGCTTTCGCCCGTGGCAGCTACAAGATTGTCCACAGCGATATCAGCCAGGCAGCCTTCGAGGTCAATGGCGTGCGGGACGAAGGAAGCTGGGCCTCCGGTCTGATGGTGACGCTGGCGGGCGCCCTGCTGGTGGCCGCAGGCTGGTGGGGCTGGCAATTTTTCGGCGTGTTCCCCACCCGTCCGGTAGTCAAGATCGAGGTGCCGGTCACCATCGACGAGACCGCCGCGCAGCAGGAGCAGCTGACCGAGGCGATCAATCAGGCCATCGACCACGACAGCGCCATGCAGAATCTCTATCGGGTCTGGGGTTATGAACCGGAACCGTTCGAGGCAACCTGTGACAATGCGCCCCGTGCCGGTCTGCGCTGTCAGGAGGGAGAGGCAAGCCTCGACGAGCTGCGCGCCCTGCAGTATCCCGCCATGATCACGCTCACTGACCAGACTGGCGGCCTCTACTATGCGACCCTGGTCAATCTGGGGCCGAACAAGGCCAGCCTGATGATAGGTGACCAGAGCTGGCAGGTGGATCGCCAGTGGCTCAGCGACAACTGGGGCGGCAGCTACACCCTGCTCTGGCGCATGCCGAAAGGGGGCGTCAGCCTGATCGCCAGCAATGCCGGTCAGACCCAGATCCAGTGGCTCGACAATGCCCTGAGCCGTGCGCTGCAGCAACCCGAGCGCAAGGTGCGCCGTTTCGATGGCGAGCTCAAGAACAAGCTACAGCAGTTCCAGCGAGATCAGGGGCTCACCCCTGATGGCATCGCGGGCAGCAACACCCTGCTGCGTCTCAACGCCCTCTCCGGTGAACCCATGCCCAGACTGGAGGAGGCCTCCTGATGTCTACCCTGCTCAAGGCGCTGCGCCGTGCGCAGCAACCGCAACTCTCCGCCCATATTCCGGCTATGGGCTTGCCCATGCCCCGGGAAGAGGAGCGTAGCCCACGCCGCATCGGCTGGCTGCTGGCTCCCTTGGCCTTGCTGCTGGGGGCGGGCGCCAACTATGGCTGGCATCTGATCCACCTGCGCCCCATCGAGGAGAAGGTGGAGGTGAAAGAGGTGATCACTCCACCCTTCGTGCGGGTCGAACCCAAGGCGATGGTGACTCGTCCGCTGCCCCCGCCCCTGCCGGAGCCGGTGGCCCAACCCAGAGCAGTGGCCAAAAACGAGGGGACCAGTCAGGGGAATACCCCCGCGCTGAGTCTGGCCGAGCAGCTGATGAAAGCCCTCAATGAGACCCCATTGCAGGAGACGCCACACGCCGCCAGCCAGAACGTGCAACCAGCCCAATTGATGGCGCTGGGCTCGGCCCCCCAGTCGGTGCGCCAGCAGGTCCCGCAATTGAGCTATGGCTCTCATGTGTTCTCCTCCAACCCCGCCAAGCGCGCCGTGGTGCTCAATGGCCGGGAATACCGGGAAGGGAGCGAAATCGCCCCGGGGGTCGTGCTCGCCACCATCGACCAGCAATACATAGTGCTGCAGGTCGCCGGACAGAGCGTGACCCTCAAGGCGCTGCAGGATTGGCGAGGATGAGTACGCACCGAGCCCTGATGTTCGCAGGCAAGCAGGATGCACCTCACCTGAGTGCCACTTTTGTGAGCATTCAAAGGTTTACGGTGTGATGAAATATCCATTTTTACGGTTTGGCGCGCCCCGACCCGTTGTGTCACAGCCACCGGCCGTACACAATACGCAGCCGCCCCAGAGCCTGGAATTTGTTGATTAATATGACGCTACGATTCAGGGATGACATCTTGACCATGCTGCTGGCCCAGTGCCGGCGGCTTCCCATGACCAGAGTCCCCCAGGTGGCCTTTCTGGCACTGCTGATCATGCTGGCCCAGCAGAGCGCCGCCCTCACCTGGCGTCTGCTCACCCTGGCAAGCCCGCAAACCAGCCAACCGTGGCAACCCTCCGCCGTGGCGGTCAGCGGCCAGCGCAACCCGCGCCTTGAACTGGGCGAGGTAAGCCGACTGGCGCTGTTTGGCAAGGCGATCCCCAAGGCGCAGGCCAAAGCCGCCGTGGCCGCCAATGCGCCGCGTACCCAACTCAATGCCCAGCTCAACGGGGTGCTGGCCAGCTCTGATCCCGCCAAATCCATCGCCATCATCGCCATGTCCGGCATCCAGAACTCCTACGGGATCGGTGACATGATTGACGGCACCCAGGCGCGGATCCGGCAGGTCTATCCGGATCGGGTGATCATCGAGCGGGATGGCCGCGACGAGACCCTGATGCTGGATGGCGAGGAGTATGGCAAGCCGCTGCCGCAGACCAACGCCGCCCCCATTGGCTCCCTGCGCAGCGAGCTGATGGCCGATCCGGGCAAGATCACCGATTACCTCAATATTTCACCGGTTCAGGTGGATGGCCGCATGACCGGCTATCGCCTCAACCCGGGCAGCAATCCTGAGTTTTTCAACCAGAGCGGGCTGCAGGCCAATGACCTGGCCATCAGCATCAACGGGCTGGATTTACGGGACAACATGCAAGCCATGCAGGCAATGCAGCAGATGGCTGGCGCAACGGAAATGACAGTGACCGTCGAGCGACAGGGCGAACAGTTCGACATCTATGTGCGCTTGTCAGAATAATGATTTGGAGTCGTACCAATAATGACCACTAAAGGGAAAAGCTGGCGTCTGGCCACTATCGCAGCGGCACTGATGATGGCGGGCTCAGCTTGGGCCACCGAATACTCTGCCAGTTTCAAGAACACCGAGATTGAAGAGTTCATCAATACGGTGGGCAAGAACCTCAATAAAACCATCATCATAGAGCCCTCGGTGCGCGGCAAGATCAACGTACGCAGCTACGACCTGCTCAATGAGGATCAGTACTACCAGTTCTTCCTGAGCGTGCTCGACGTCTACGGCTTTGCCGTGGTTCCGATGGACAACGGGGTGCTCAAGGTACTGCGCTCGCGGGATGCCAAGACCTCCGCCATTCCGGTGGTGGATGGCAGCAACCCGGGCATGGGCGACGAGATGGTGACTAGAGTAGTGCCGGTGCGCAACGTCTCGGTCCGTGAACTGGCGCCGTTGCTGCGCCAGCTCAACGACAACGCCGGTGGTGGCAACGTGGTGCACTACGAGCCCTCCAACGTGCTGCTGATCACCGGCCGCGCCGCCGTGGTCAACCGCCTGGTAGAGGTGGTGAACCGGGTCGACCGCGCAGGCGATCAGGATGTGGACATCATCAAGCTCAAGTTTGCCTCGGCGGGGGAAATGGTGCGGCTGGTGACCAACCTCAACAAGGATGGCAACCCCCAGGGCGGCACCGCCTCCCTGCTGCTCTCCCCCAAGGTGGTGGCCGACGAGCGCACCAACTCTGTAGTGGTGAGTGGTGAGCCGAAAGCGCGCGCCCGCATCATCCAGATGGTGCGCCAACTCGACCGCGACCTGCAAAGCCAGGGCAACACCCGGGTCTTCTACCTCAAATATGGCAAGGCCAAAGATATGGTCGAGGTGCTCAAGGGGGTTAGCTCCAGCATCGAGGCCGACAAGAAGGGCGGCGGCGCAACCACAGGTGGTGCCAGCATCGGCGGTGGCAAGCTGGCCATCTCAGCCGACGAGACCACCAATGCGCTGGTCATCACCGCCCAGCCGGACGTAATGTCCGAACTGGAGCAGGTGGTGGCCAAGCTCGATATCCGCCGCGCCCAGGTGCTGGTGGAGGCGATCATCGTCGAAATAGCTGACAGCGATGGCCTCAACCTCGGGGTACAGTGGAATCATGCCGACTATGGTTCGATTCAATATCCCGATACCGGAGTCCCCATTACCTCGAAAGTCACAGCAGACAAGCTCAAAGATAACGGGAATCCGGAACCCATTACCAAACTCATGTCGACCGTAAATGGCATGGCCGCCGGTTTCTATCACGGCGACTGGGCCATGCTGACGACAGCGCTGGCTTCCAATACCAAGAACGATATTCTCTCGACCCCGAGTATCGTCACCATGGACAACAAGGAAGCCTCTTTCAATGCAGGCAAGGAAGTACCTGTCCAGACAGGCACTCAAAGTTCGACCAATAGTGACAGCGTCTTCAATACCATTGAGCGCAAAACGGTCGGAACCAAGTTAACCGTCACCCCTCAGATCAACGAAGGGGATTCGGTGCTGCTCAATATCGAACAGGAGGTCTCCAGTGTTGGCAAGCAGGCTGAAGGTACCTCTGGCCTGGGCCCAACATTTGATACCCGTACAGTGAAAAACTCGGTATTGGTGAAGAGCGGTGAAACAGTCGTGCTGGGCGGTTTGATGGATGAACAGACCAAAGAAGAAATCTCCAAGGTACCACTGCTCGGTGATATTCCTGTGCTGGGCTATCTGTTTCGCTCCACCTCCAACTCAACCTCCAAGCGCAATCTGATGGTCTTTATCCGCCCGACAATTTTGCGTGATGCCGATGTGTACTCCGGCCTATCCAATAACAAATATTCCCTGTTCCGTGCTGAACAACTGGAAGCGGCAGCTCAGGAAGGGTACCTCACCTCACCCAAGCGCCAGGTATTACCGGTTTACGGCCAGGATGTGATGGTGTCGCCCGAGCTGCAAAAAGAGATCCAGAAGCAGATCAACGAGATGCGGAGCAGACAGCAAAGCACTGTCGAGACCACCACCCCGTTTGTGCAGAGTAAGCCCTGATGAGTGCCTACCATCTGGATGGAAGCGTCGGGCCTGCGCCACTGCCCGAGCTCCCCTTTGTCTTTGCCCGCAATTTCGGGGTGATCCTGATTGAGCGGGACGGCGCCCCCGTGCTGCAGTGCCGCCCTGGCGTCACCCCGCAGGCCCTGCTGGAAGTGCGGCGGGTCGCGGGTTGTAGCTTCGCGGTGGAGCAACTCGACAACGAGGCCTTCGAAGAGCTGCTGATGGCCCACTACCAGCGCGACTCCTCCGAGGCACGCCAGCTGATGGAAGATCTCGGCAACGAGATGGACTTCTTCGCCCTGGCCGAAGAGCTGCCGCAAAGCGAAGATCTGCTGGATGCCGATGACGACGCCCCCATCATTCGCCTCATCAACGCTATGCTGAGCGAGGCGATCAAGGAAGAGGCCTCCGATATCCATATCGAGACCTTCGAGCGGGCACTGGTCATTCGTTTTCGCATCGACGGGGTGCTGCGGGAGATCCTGCGCCCCCATCGCAAGCTGGCCTCGCTATTGGTCTCGCGGATCAAGGTGATGTCGCGGATGGATATCGCCGAGAAGCGGGTGCCGCAGGATGGCCGTATCTCGTTGCGTATCGGCGGCCGCGCCGTCGACGTGCGGGTCTCCACCATGCCGTCCAGCTACGGCGAGCGGGTGGTACTGCGTCTGCTCGACAAGAACAACGTGCGCCTCGAGCTCAAGCAGCTGGGGATGACCGCGGCCAACCGCACCATCATCAGCGAGCTTATTCGCAAGCCCCACGGCATTATTCTGGTTACCGGCCCGACCGGTTCCGGTAAATCCACCACCCTCTATGCGGCGCTGTCTGAAATCAACTCGCGGGATCGCAACATCCTGACGGTGGAAGACCCCATCGAATATGACCTCGAAGGGGTGGGCCAGACCCAGGTCAACACCAAGGTGGACATGACCTTCGCCCGCGGCCTGCGCGCCATCCTGCGTCAGGATCCGGATGTGGTGATGGTGGGGGAAATTCGAGATCTGGAAACCGCCCAGATCGCGGTGCAGGCGTCGCTGACCGGTCACCTGGTGATGTCGACCCTGCACACCAACACCGCCATCGGAGCCATCACCCGGATGCGGGACATGGGGATCGAGCCCTTCCTGCTCTCATCATCCCTGCTGGCGGTGCTGGCCCAGCGGCTGGTGCGCACCCTCTGCCCCGATTGCCGTGCCCCTCGCCCCATCACCGAGCAAGAGCGCCTCGCCATGGGCATCGAGCTGGCTCCCGATCAGCAGGTGTGGCGCCCGGTCGGCTGCGAGCAGTGCAACCACACCGGCTACCGTGGCCGGACCGGCATCCACGAGCTGGTGGTGATCGACGAAGCGGTGCGAGAAGCCATTCACAGCGCCAGCGGCGAGCTCGCCATCGAGCGGCTGATCCGCGGCCACACCCCCAGCATCCGCCGTGACGGCATCGACAAGGTCCTCAAGGGGCAGACCAGCCTCGAAGAGGTACTGCGCGTGACCCGGGAAGATTGAGATGGCGGCATTCGAATACAAGGCCCTCGACAACAAGGGACGCAGCAAGAGCGGCGTGATGGAGGGCGACTCTGCCCGTCAGGTACGCCAGCTGCTGCGCGAACAGGGGCTCACTCCCCTCGAGGTGAACGAGACCACCGAGAAGGCGAAACGGGAGGCGACCCGCTTCGCCCTGTTTCGTCGCGGTGCCAGCACCGCCGAGCTGGCTCTGATCACTCGCCAGCTGGCCACCCTGGTCGGTGCCGGTCTCACCATCGAAGAGGCGCTCAAGGCTGTGGCCGAGCAGTGCGAAAAAGCCCACTTGCGCTCTCTGGTGGCGACGGTGCGCAGCAAGGTGGTGGAAGGTTATTCGCTGGCCGACTCGCTGGGGGCTTTTCCACATGTATTCGACCAGCTGTTTCGCTCCATGGTGGCGGCCGGTGAAAAATCGGGCCATCTGGAGAAGGTGCTCAACCGCCTTGCCGACTACACCGAGCAGCGCCAGCACATGCGCACCAAGCTGCTGCAGGCGATGATCTACCCTATCGTGCTCACCTGCGTCGCCATCGGGGTTATCTCGATCCTGCTTACCGCCGTGGTGCCCAAGGTGGTGGCCCAGTTTGAACACATGGGTCAGCAGTTGCCGGGCACCACCCGTTTTCTCATCGGCACCAGCGAACTGATGCAGGCCTATGGCCTCTGGTTCCTGCTGCTGATCTTCCTTGGCAGCTTTGTCTGGCGCTGGTGGCTCACCGATGAAAAGCGTCGCCGACGCTGGCATCAGGTGCTGCTCGGCCTGCCGGTGATTGGCCGGGTCAGTCGCGGTCTCAACACCGCCCGCTTCGCTCGCACTTTAAGCATCCTCAACGCCAGTGCGGTGCCGCTGCTGGAGGGGATGAAGATCTCCGGCGAAGTGCTCTCCAACGACTTTGCCAGAATGCGCATTCTCGAGGCCGCCGAACGGGTGCGCGAAGGGACCAGTCTGCGCAAATCGCTGACCGAGACCAAAATTTTCCCGCCCATGATGCTGCACATGATCGCCTCCGGCGAGCAGAGCGGCGAGCTCGACAGCATGCTGGAGCGGGCGGCGGACAACCAGGATCGGGAGTTTGAATCCCAGGTCAATATCGCCCTCGGGGTGTTCGAACCCATGCTGGTGGTCTCCATGGCCGGGGTGGTGCTGTTTATCGTGATGTCGATCCTGCAGCCGATCCTCGAGCTCAACAATATGGTGAATATGTAAGTTTCCGGTGTTCGGTGGCGCCGCTGGCGGCCCGTCGAACCCACCCAGTGATCACTCTCTGATGGGCCATCCCATCTCATTCGTTACGGAGCAACTCATGAACAAACGTCGTCAATCCGGTTTTACCCTGCTGGAAGTCATGGTGGTCATCGTGATCCTCGGCATTCTGGCCAGTCTGGTGGTGCCCAACCTGATGGGCAACAAGGAGAAGGCTGACCAGCAGAAAGCGGTCTCCGATATCGTGGCGCTGGAAAACGCCCTCGACATGTACAAGCTGGACAACAACCGCTACCCGACCACCGAACAGGGTCTGGACGCGCTGGTGACCAAGCCCTCCATCGATCCGGCGCCGCGCAGCTACCGCGATGGCGGCTACATCAAGCGCCTGCCGCAAGATCCCTGGGGCAACCAGTATCAGCTGCTGAGCCCGGGCCAGTACGGCAAGATCGACATCTTCTCCATGGGTCAGGATGGCGAAGCCGGTACCGATGACGACATCGGCAACTGGAACCTGAAGGATTTCCAATAAGTGATGCTTCCTCACCGCACTCATTGTGAGCTGACTGCATGAAGCGGTCTCTCTCATTTCATCGTCAATCCGGTTTTACTCTGCTGGAAGTGTTGCTGGTCGCCATGCTGATGGGACTAGTGGCCACCGCCGTCACTCTCAGCATGGGAGGCGCCAGAGGAGATCGGGAGCTGGACAAGCAGGCGCGTCGCCTGATGGCGACGCTGCAGCTGGCGCAGGAGTATGCGGTGATGGATGGTCGGCTGGTAGGCATTCGCATCGAGGATAACGGCTGGCAGTTTATGCAGCGTCAGGCCAAAGATCGCAAGTGGCTGGCCCTGACTGGCGACAAGCAGCTGGGGCCGGTGCAACTGGCCGAGAACATGACGCTGGCGCTGGAGCTGGAAGGCTTTGGCTGGCAGCCGGACTCCGACGAGAAAACCGAACAGAAGCGCGACGAGAAGGAGCGCACGCCGCAGTTGCTTATTTTCCCGGGCGGCGAGCTGAGCCCGTTCGTGCTCACCTTCACCCAGCAGGATGACGATGCCCGCTACACCCGCATCGTCAAGGGGGACGAGTTCGGCCGCCTCACCCTGCTCACCGGCGATGAAGATGAAGAGGTGAGCGAATGAAAGCCCGGGGCATGACACTACTCGAAGTCATGGTCGCACTGGCCGTCTTTGCCATCGCGGGTCTCGCGGTAATGAAAACCGCCAGCGAACACCTCTCGGCCCTCAACTATCTGGAGCAGAAGACGCTAGCCACCTGGGTGGTGGAGAACCAGCTGGTGCAGCAGAAGCTCGAGAACAAGTGGCCCGGCGACAGCTGGGTGGAAGGGGATGAGCAGATGGCGGGCAGCCCCTGGTACTGGCGCTATCGCGGCGTCACCACCGCCGACAACAACTTCCGGGCGCTCGATATGGAAGTGCGCACCGACGCCAAGGCCGAGAACCCGGTCGCCATGATGCGGACCTATATCAGCCGATGACCCAGCTATCCGCCCGCACGCCTCGTACCGTCCGTCACGCCGGTTTCACCCTGCTCGAAATGCTGGTGGCGATCGCCATCTTCGCCAGCCTCAGCATGGGCGCCTATCAGGTGCTGCAGGGGGTGCTCACCAGCGACGAGGTGGCCAAGCGCAAGGAGACCCGCCTCAACGAACTGCAACTCGCTTTCACCTTGCTGGAGCGAGACATCACCCAGATGGTGCCGCGCAGCGGTCGCATCGAGGGGGAGAACAACAAGGTGCTGCTGGCGGCCTCCCGGTTCGGCCAGCAGAGCGATGACTGGGGCATGGCCTTTATGCGCAGCGGCTGGCTCAACCCGGACGGCATGCTGCCCCGCTCCCATCTGCAGCGGGTCGGCTGGCGGCTCAAGGATCAGAAGCTGGAGCGCCTGAGCTATCTCTATCCGGATCCGGTGATCGGCACCGAGCCGCGCATCCAGCCGGTGCTGACGGGGGTCACGGCGTTTCGCCTCTACTTCTTCGACAAGGGCAACTGGAAAGAGGTGTGGACCCAGCGCAGCGTGCTGCCCCACGGGTTGGCAGTGGAGCTGGATCTGGAAGATTACGGCACCATTCGCCGCCAGTTCCTGATTGGTGCCGGTGGCCAGCGCGCCGAAGAGAACAGCCAGAGCAGCAACCCCGACCAAGGTGGCAACAACAACGGGAACAACGGCGGCAACGGCAATACCAATGGCGGTAATGGTGACAGCCAGAACGGAGGGGGCGCCAATGCGGGCTAATCTCGCCGCCCCCGGTCACCAGCGCGGCATGGCGCTGCTGGTGGTGCTGCTGATCCTCTCGGTAATGGTGATCATCGCCAGCAATATGAGCAGCCGCCTGCAGCTTGAGCTGCGCCGCAGCGCCAACATCACCACAGGCAAACAGGCATGGTGGTATGCCCTCTCGGCAGAGGCGCTGGTGAGCAAGGTGCTGACGCAGGATTTCAAGGACAATCCCGAGGTGGTCAACCTCAGCCAGAACTGGGCCCGCAAGAACACTGTGTTTCCGGTGGACGATGGCCAGCTCAAGGGCGAGGTGACCGACCTGCAATCCTGCTTCAACCTCAACAGCCTGAGCTTGGCCTCCAAGGCGGGGAGCGGCGAGGAGCTGGCGCAGCAGCCCTATCCGGTGCAGGTGTTTCGCGAACTGCTCAAACAGCTGGCGATGGATGATTACGAGGCGGCCCAGCTCACCGATGCCATCCGTGACTGGACCGACAAGGATACGGTGCTGGTCTCCAGCCTTGGCGCAGAGGACGCCTATTACGAGGGGCTCAAGCCACCCTATCTGACCGCCAATCAGTGGATGCTGGGCAAGGACGAGCTGAGGGCGGTGCGCGGGGTGACGGCCAGGGTCTATGCCAAACTGGCCCCCTATGTCTGCACCCTGCCCAACGACAAGTTGAAGATCAATATCAATACCCTTGCCCCCCAGCGCCCCGAGCTGCTGGTCGCCCTCTATCTGGGTACTATCGGGCTGGATGACGCCAAGCGGGTGCTGAACGAGCGGCCACAGAAGGGGTGGAAAGAGAGCAAGCTGATGACAGACATGCTCGCTCCGGTCGATTCGGTGAAAGGACTGAAAGATGCGCTGGTGGTCAAGAGCGACTTCTTCGAAGCCCGAGTCGTGGCCGAGGTCGGCGATAACCGGGCCTGGCTCGAAACCCTGTTCCAGCGGGGCAAGGACTATAAACTGGTGATGCTGCGCCGCCTCAGTAGCGGCGCCGAATAAACAGCGCACCTGCAGGCCATCGCCTACGGGTACGAGAGATGTTAGATGCAGCCTGCGGGCTGCGCACCGGTTGCCAGGGCGCACAACGCCCTTTGCAAACCGGTATCGCAGGAGAGAGATGCGTGAGCGAAAGTCTGGTCATCCGACTGGGGACCAATAAACAACAACCCGTGGCCTGGCTGGTCTGGTCCGGTCAGGAGCAGGAGATCATCGCCTCCGGCACCCTGCCCTCGGCCGATGCCCTGGGCGAGCTGCAGGAGCGGGCCGGTGGCCGCCCCGTGGTCACGCTAGTGCCGGGCAGCGATCTGATCTTCCGGCGCGTCACCCTGCCGGGTCGCTACAACCGCCAGTCGGCGGCGGCCCTCCCCTACCTGCTGGAGGAGCAGATCGCCTCCGATGTGGACGAGCTCCATCTGGTGGTGCTGGCCCATGAGGGCCAGCAGGTGGATCTGATGGCGGTGGATCGGCAGAAGATGGCCGAGTGGCTCGGCTGGCTCGATGCCGCTGGCCTCAAGAGCCTGCAACTGCTGCCCGATGTGCTGGCGCTGCCACAGGCCGCTGATGGCTGGTCAGCCCTGCAACTCGGCAGCGAGTGGCTGGTACGCCAGGGCCCTTGTCAGGGGATCGTCGCCGACGAGCCG
>NZ_JRJY01000015.1:0-1335 GCF_000801015.1 Aeromonas sp. ZOR0001
TGGATTTGACCCCATAGATCCAGACACTTTTTCCCGCTTAGGGTTGTGATACCCGACTGCGCAGAAATTCCCGGGGTGAACGGTATCCCAAGGCGCTGTGCGGGTGGTGCTCGTTATAATGCTCAAACGCGATGGCCAAATTGCCTACCGCTGTTCGGCTATCTGGTTTCGGCATCATCTCGATATAGTCTCGCTTCATCGTCTTCACGAAGCTCTCCGCTATACCGTTGCTCTGTGGGCTTCTCACCGCAGTCGTTCTGGGCTCCAACCCGAGCTCTCGTGCAAATACGCGGGTCTCATGGGCTCGATACGCCGAGCCATTATCAGTCAGCCACTCCACCGGTGATGCCGGCAACGAATCCCCGAAGCGACGTTCAACAGACCTCAGCATGACATCTTGCACCGTGGCACTGTCGTAACCCCCGGTACTAGCAGCCCAGTCCAAGGTTTCCCTGTCACAGCAGTCCATGGCGAACGTGACTCGTAGTTTTTCACCGTTATCGCAGCGAAACTCGAAGCCATCTGAGCACCAACGTCGATTGCTCTCTTTGACGGTAACACGCCCCTTATGTGCCCGCTGGGTCAATGGTGCAGCCGGTTTTCTTTCCAGCAGCAGTCCATGATCGCGCATGACGCGATATACCCGTTTGGCGTTTACCACAGGCTGTCGTGTTGCCTCTGACTGACGCCGTAACAGCGCCCAGACTCGGCGATAGCCATAGGAGGGAAGCTCAGCCATCGCCTCCATGATCCGGCCAAGTAAGGCAGCATCATCATGCTGGCGATGATGACGACCATCTTGCCAACCTGGTTTTCGATGAACACGAACGGATAGCTGCGCACGCGATACATTAAGGGCCTGGCTCACAGCACTTAATCGTCGTCCCCCGGCAACAAGGGCGCATGCGCAATCCATTTTTTTGCTCGACCATACTCCACGGCTTCTTTGAGGATCTCGTTCTCCATGGTCTTCTTCCCGAGCAGACGCTGGAGCTCTCGGATCTGCTTGATGGCAGCAGCCAACTCTGAGGCAGGAACAACATCCTCACCGGCGGTGATCGCCGTGAGAGACCCTTCCTGGAATTGCTTACGCCATTTGAAAAGCTGGTTGGCGTTGACGTCGTGCAAGCGAGCGACATGAGAGACGGTCATTCCGGGCTCAAAGGTCTGCTGCACGATGGAGATCTTTTCCTGCGGAGTCCGGCGTCGACGGCGCTCAGCCCCTGTTAACACTTCGACCATCTTCTCGTTGCGACTAGTACTGAACATAGTTCCAAGACTACCTCTTAAGTTAAGAGGGGCGAAGTGTCTGGATCTTCAAGGGGCCAATCTAGA
>NZ_JRJY01000002.1:0-489 GCF_000801015.1 Aeromonas sp. ZOR0001
TTAACTTCGAACACTTCGATACCATGCTTGCGCAGTACACTGGCCAAGCCAGCACCATACGTGCCTGTGCCTTCAACGCCTGCTCTCTTCAAGCACCCGAAAGAGTTTGCCCAGGTCACGAGTCTCTCATATCCGCTGGTATTGGTCGTGACCATCAAGCATCCCAACTGGTGCCCTTGTGCATTAAGCAAAACCCCGACATGGGTATCCATATGGGTGTCTACACCAAGGATAACTTCAGCTTTGTTTCTGGAATTGTTCATGGCTCATTCCTCCAAGGAATATGCACTACCAACCCCATACGCAGGACAGGACACTCAAGATGCAGCACAAGGCTCCTATTAGGTCACAGACGCTGGGCCCAGCAATGCCAGGGAACATCAGCATCCAATCGACAGGTCAACGCAAAGGCATTATGTTCGCCAATCCCAGCACGGGTCAGATTGGGCTGATGTTCTTGAGCATAATGAACTGAGTATCCCAGCAGTT
>NZ_JRJY01000138.1:0-13722 GCF_000801015.1 Aeromonas sp. ZOR0001
CAACGGCAGCCCGATTGCCAATCTGGCCGAGCTGGATCGAGCCCTCAACCATCAGGCTGGCGCCCGGCTTGCCCTCACCTTCCAGCAGGAGGGCAACAAGCAAACTGACGAGGTGATGCTCACCGCCATCGACAAGCAGCAGGAGTACCAGCTGCAACAGGATCGCTGGATTGAGAAACGGCGGGGGCTGGTGGCCAGCCTGAGCGGAGGACGGGTCGGCTATGTCTATCTGCCGGCAATGAATAGCGAGGCCTACGATGCGGTGGTGGCGGATGCCCTCGGCAGACAGCGCAATCGCGATGCGCTGATCGTCGATGTCCGCTTCAACAGCGGCGGCTATCTCGCCAATACCCTGGTGGAGTTTCTGACCGGCAGCGGCAGCACCAAGGGGATGGCCAGCAGTTGGCCCCGTCAGGGCAAGGGTGAAACCGACGCCGCCACTCGCCAGTGGACCAAGCCTTCGGTGGTGCTGGTGAACGCTGGCAGCTACTCGGAAGGCTCCGCCTTCCCCGAGTACTACCGTACCCTGAAGGTCGGCCCCATCGTCGGCGATCCGGTACCCGGCACCGGCACCATGGTCTACAGCCACGACTCCCGGCTGATCCCGGGACTCTCCTACGGCATTCCGACCCTGGGGCTGCGCAAACCGGACGGTACCTTCTACGAGAATCAGGAGCTGATCCCGGACCAGCAGGTGCCCCTCACTCCGGCTGACATGGTGGCCGGGCGCGACCCGCAACTGGAGGCGGCAGTACAAGCCGCCCTCAAGCAGTTGCCAGCCAACGCCAAATAACGGCGCCCATCGAGCTCAACGAAAGCGAAACAGCTCGCGATGCAGATGCCCGTCCGGCAACAGCCGGGTCAGGGCATCTGCCATCCCCTCCGGCCCGCAAAACCACACTTGCTCGGGCGCATCCTGCGCGATGCGAGCCAGATCCAGCCGCCCGGCCGCCTTGTCCAGATGCAGCTGATAGCGCACGCCGGTGCGATGACAGAGCTCCGCCAACCGCCGATGGTAAACGGCCCCCGCCAGATCCGGCGCACACTGGATCAGGGTGATCCCCTCGCCCCGCTCCCCACGGGCAGTCAGCCCCTCCAGCCAGGCTACGAACGGCGTGATACCTATCCCGGCCCCCAGCCAGAGGGCTCTGCCTCCCCCTTGCGGGGCGACAAAGGCGCCATAGGGCCCGGTCACCACCACCTCATCCCCGACGCGCGCCTGTGCCACCAGCTGACGAGTATGATCCCCGAGCGCCCGCACCGCGATCACCAGCTGGCGCCGATCCGCCGACACCCGCACTAGGGTAAAGGGGTGCGGCCCCTCCTTGGCATCAAATTCAAAGAAGGCAAACTGACCCGGGCGGTAATGGGCGAGCGGCCGCTCCAGCTGCATGGTCAGCTCGCAGGTGTGATCCGCCAACGCCCGCACCGCAATGACCCGGCCCGGATGGCGATCCCGTACTCCCACTAGTCCCAACAGAGAGTAGAGGGCCCCGATAGCTCCCAGCCCACCGATCAACCAGATCGATACCCCCACCGGAGTCATGGCCCCAATCTGAGGCAACAGACAGAGCCCGTGTCCCCACCCCGCCAAATAGATGATTGGCGCCAGCCGGTGGATCAGCCGAAAACGGCCATAACTCACCAGCGCCAATAAGCTCAGTACCACCAGCGCGATCAGTAGATAGAAACTCCACTCGCCCAGGGTATTGCCAAGGGCATGGAGCGAGATGCCATTACCTGCTCCCGCCCCGACTTCAGCCCCACGCCGGGCGGGACGACTCAGTAAACCTGCCGAGACCGCCCACTTGGGCGCCTCCACCACCAGCCAATGCGCAGTGAGCGCCAATGTACCGCCTATGGCCGTCTGGCGGTGCAATCGCAACATCCGGTCCAGACCGCCACACCACACCTCCAGCTGCGGCAGGCGCAACGCCAGCAACAGCGAAATGGCCATATAGGTCATCCCCAGCAGGCCGGTCAGCAGCAACATCTCATGGCGCCAGGGCCACACCCCGTTGGCATCCCCCGCATAACCGAGCCACCAGACCCCGACCGCCAGCAGCGGCAACAGCCACCACACCCATTTGTTCGTCATAACATGCTCCCTGGTTCCATCGCGGCAGGGCCTCATCTCCCTGCTCATGGCGCCATTGCACACCCGTCCGGTCACAAGACTTTGCCAGAGGGGGAAGCTTGTGTGGCAATGTGTGACAAACGGAAACAAAAGAGGGGCCGACTGACCCCTCGTGATCACCCTTGTTGGCTCGCCCCTCTTCATAGGAGATGGCGCACAATTCGCCTCCGCTGTGATTGACGATCCGCCAGCAAGAGGAATCAAATGGGGACGTTACATATTTGCGGCGGAAAGCCTGCTGCCCACTCTTCCGGACAAGGAGATCCCCTTGCTTTCATCCACCGAACAACGCTACTGCCCGAGTTGTCAGCGCGAGACCAACCATGTCGTGGTGCTGGTCGACAAATCCTATGGAAAAGAGGTGAAACCAGAGCAAAAGCGCACTGCATTTATCAAAGACTTCATTACCGGCTGGGCCGCCGGCCCCTTTCTGGCCAACATGGATCGCTTTGAGCGCCACGCCATCTGTGAATATTGCGGAAATAAAGTCATTGATGAATGAAAAAGGGGGGGGCAATTGCGGGCGTCAATACATCAGCCACCTTTTATGGCCGAAATCCAAATGAAGGCGTTGCGATTCAGGATCACAACGCCATAGACATCAATCAAACAATACGGTCACCGGCAACCCTTCCACTTGCAGGTTCGGGGGTAATTTTTCATCCAGCGAGAGTGCGACCTTGAGGGTTGCTTTCTCCCCTTCAAACGGTGCTGCAAGCTGGGCTGGCAGCTTGTCTGCAAGCTCCACAGGTCTGGCAACCCTGGCCGCCAAACGCTCACCACTGGGCAACTTGACGATAGCCTTATGACCCGGCTTCATCGAGGAGAGGTATTTTGGCAATACGTAGGCAATGACCAACGGGTCTTCCCGCTTAGCGATCAACGCGAGGGGGGCCCCCGAGAAGACCCAATCCCCCTCCTGCACCAGCACATCTGAGACCTTGCCGGTAGCTGGGGAAAGGGGCTGCTGCTGCCTAGTGATAGCTTGCATCTCGGTTAGCTCCTGCTCCAACTGGTGGCGCGCACTGGCCAGTGGCCCTGTCAGGTGATCTTCTTTGATCTGCAACTCTTGCTGCATTTTTTCAGATCTTGCCTTCTGCAAATCGATACGAGACTGGGTCCAGCTCAGCAAGGCACTGGCATACTCGGCACTGGAAACCAGTTTCTCCTTCCTATACCCCGCGTACTCCTGATAGATCCCCTCCTGCTCATTAGCCCCCCGCTCTGCGATACGAATCTGCTCATCCAGGTTACTCAATATCGCCTGTTCGGCAGCGCTCTTGTCCAGCTCGATCGCTTTTAGACGTGCTTTACGCCCCTCTATATTGGCCCGTAGCGTCGGCGACTCGAATCGCATCAGGGCATCCCCTTGCGAGACGGCTTGACCGGGAGACATATAAATGTTGCGAATGAAGCCATCTCCATTGGCCACCACAAGTTGAGGTTCCGTAGTGATGATGGCAGGCGCCTGGGTCAGCCACCACTCTCGTCCCAGATACCAGAGCAGTATGATGACGGGGCTGAATGCCAGCAGCAGGATCAGATACCAGCGGGCTCGAAATGCGATGCGCTTGGCGGGGGCATAGAGCACCCGAATCCCTTGATCAGAGGTAGCGTCCTGTTTCTTGGGGGGATTGAATGTGACTTTCATCAGAATTTGTTTCCTCGTTTTAATACCCACCAGGGAGCCATACTGCTCTCCTCATGACCGCGACGGAAAATTTCGTTGAGCAGTGCCACGGCACACCATAGACGCATCAGCAGGGTATAGAGCGGATACAACAACAACCATGGCAACATACGCATATCCGCTTTAGGCCGCTCGGAAATGGCAAGCAGAAACACCATAAAGTTGACCAGAGTAAGAAGCAGATAGACCTGGTAGAGGCACAGCATCAAGGCCGTAACGAACGGACCAGGATAACTTAACACCAGCCACCAGCTGTACCCCATGACCAACAGCGGCAACACCACGTTTTGTGCCACCCCGTAGATCAGAGTGAACAAAAAGGTCTTCCATCCCAAGATGCGCGGAGTCAGCGATAACTTGTGTTTGCGCAGGTAGAGAAACAGCAAATCCCCATCCCAGCGCAGACGCTGGTTTGCCAGGGTCACCAAATCTGCAGGGGCGTCCGTGTGACCAATGGCTCTGGGGGCAAAGCCGATCTTCAGATTGGGATGGCGTTTGAGGTAGTGCTTGATCCGCACCGTTAAATCCAGATCTTCTGCTGTGTGGGTATCCCACCCTCCAATCTGGCGCAGGAAATCGCGGCGAAAAGCCCCGAATGCCCCCGAAATATTGTTGATCAGGTTCCATTCGCTCAGACCCGTCTTGCCCCCCTGCATGGAGATCATGTACTCGATCCCCTGCATACGGGTCAGCAAACCATCGCGCAGGTTGCGCACCCGCAACGCCCCACCAACGGCGGGCACGTTCGGGTCATCGAAGCAGGCGACAATCTCATCGATCATGTTGTTGTCGAAGGAAGTGTCCCCGTCTGCATTCATGACTATCTCGCCGGTTGCCGCCGACAAGCCAGCATTGAGGGTCGATACCCGCCCGCCACGCTGCCACTTGGGCAGTAGCACCAGGGTACGTCTCTCACATCCCTCAAACTCGGCGATACAGTTTAGGGCCGCCTGATAGGTATGGGCATTGGCCTTGGCACCATCGATCACCGCAATGATCTCCAGATGGCCGCGATAGAGCTGTTCCTTGAGGGTCAGAATGGTCGAGCGGATCGCCTCCCCCTCACCGTAACAGGTGATGATGCAGGAGACCTTGGGACAACGATGTGACAGGGGTAAATCAGACTTTTTTGGCAGCTGACGGGCAAACCACTTGAGGCTCCCAGTCAGGGTCAGCGCCATCAGGGGCACCTCCATCAGCAGCAACATGGGCAGCAGCAGCAGGATCATCCTGGGCGAAAACTGCAGGCTGCCCAGGATCTCGGTCAGGATGTACCGAACCGTACTCATCCACTCAGGCATCCTGAAGGCTCCCGTCCAGCCAGCGGCTCAACCAGAGGGCGGTATCTTCACCCAGCGTGGTAGGGAGCGGCTCTACCTGCACATTCAGCGTCAAGGCATCCAGCCCCTCGACATTGTTGAGCGCCAAGATCCGCCCCTGCAAGATCTGCCAATCCTCCACATTGGTGTGCGGCAGCAACAACAGCAGTCGATCATCGGCATACTGGCAAACCACATCGGTATCCCGAAACAGTGCCTGCAGACGAGCCAGCAAGGCCCCCAATCTCTGCTGAGTCTTCAACAGGCCCAATTCGGCGCGCAGCTCGGCGAGCTGCTCGATCTGGATAGCCAAAAGGGTATGGTTGCCGCCGTGGCGCTGCAGCAGCCGGTTGCTCCATTGCAGCAGCCAGGGGAAGTGATCCATCGCCATCGGAGCCCCCCAAGTCAGGGGCAGATGCAACTGCTGAGTACCCTCGCGAGCAATATGGCGAGCCAATTTGCCGATGCGGTACTCATAGATGGGAGACACCAACAGATCATCGGGTTTGTGAGCCCGCCCACACTCATGACATCGCGCCTGTACTGCCGCCTCCATGAAACGGGCATGGCAAGAGAGACAGCGGTACTTTTCCAATGGTCTGTCGTAGTCGACCCCTATATGACGCAGGGTTGTCACACACTTGGGACAACGCAGCAAACCCTGTTGCATGAAGACATCCTGATCGTCCACATGACCGCAGGTGAAACAGTGCACCGCAGGCTTGGCCTGGATGGCGATATGGGAACATTCTGGACATACGTCGACAAAATTGAGATGAGCAGAGCTGCAACTGCTGCACAGGCGTAGTCGATCGACCAGTTGTTCAATTTGCAACAGCCGCTCGGAGACCAGTTGCGGCAAGGATGCAGTTGCATCGGCCCCCAGCAGACAATCCAGCAGCGGGTAGCTGTAGCCCTGGCGACAACCTGCCTGCCAGCGAGGTAACAAACGGAAATGAGCCCTCGGCCAGCTGTACCAGGCCAGCTTCTCCATTTCATCCGGATGATCGCGAGGGGTCAATAACGCCAACCGTTCAAGCATGTCAGAGGCCCGTTCATCCAGCTGAGTCAGAAGACCGTCGGACAACATGGGGGAGAGAGAGCTCTTAACAACACAAAATACCGGCTGCAAATAACGTATCGGGTCACACCGCACAGCCTGCAACACACTGTCCTGCTCATCTGCCGGCAGGTTGAGCAGTAATACCGGCTGCTGCAATGGATCCCAGCGGGACAGGTCGAGAAGTGGCAAGGCTGCACGATCCACCGAGCCTCCCAGCAGCGCAATCTGACCTGGGTGTTCACTCGTGCTCATCATGGGGGAATAACCTCTTTCCATTCACTGACAAATAGATACTAAGCCAATAAAACGAACCAACCTGTTGTCATGCGCCGGCAGGCTCAGGCAATGTAACGAAATACGAATTGCCCTACACGGACAGCACTGCAGCAGTGTCAACGTTATCGACTGATAACATGAAGCTGGCGAACGCGCAGCAAAGAGTTGAGAGCTGACGCCATTTTCATGTGCGGCCCAGCCATCTCGAGGGGAAGAGATCTGAAACTTTCCGAACCCGACTCACATCGGGGGTGGCAAGGAGGGCGATTCTGCAGCTGTGGACAATTTAGTCAACCCAGAAAAATGGGAATGGTTCTCAAACAGATGAATAGATCAATCTTTATGCACAAAGGTGAGTACAAAAAACACTATTAACAAAATAAACAAATATGTGAGGCGATAAGGTTCCATGAGCTTATGGCCTACTCTTCACAACCCTATTCATATGAATACATATTTAATCTGAAATCTGCATACCAAAACCATCATGCGACAGTCTGTGTCGTCAACATATCTACAGCTGTACCAGCCATCACCGCGAGCATACATCAGAGCCACGCCAAGAGTGCCCCCGGCTCAAGAACCGGGAGCATTCCAGCTTACGCAACTGAGGCTCGTGCGCTGCGGCTCAGGATCCACGCTTCGAAATCGGTCAGCATGCGGGTTTCCGACTCGCTGTTGTCGGCGATAAGCTCGGCGCCGTGTACCACCCGGATATGGGCATCGAGCGGGCTTCCCTCGCCAGCCGCGGGGCGCTGCTGGGCTGCGGCCATGCAGGCTTGCGCCTGTTGCCACGCTTCGGCTGCGCTCAGGTTGCATGCCTCGGCCAGCGGCACCGCGCTGAATCCCTCGCCAGTCAGGCTGTGCAAAGTCTCATCGTGACTCATGCCATTGCCCGGCCCCCAGTAGTGGGCGGCCAGATCCGGCCCGATGCGGGGGTTGTCGGTGAGGTAGCCATCCCGTTTCAGGAAAAAGGCGCGGGTCTGCTCCACCGCCATCAGCGCCAGCAGGTAGCCGTGATAGGCGCAGGCCGACTCCTGATTAAGGAGGTGCGGAATAGCCAGCAGCGGGCGCGGACTCTCCCCCCCGAGGATCTTGCGCTCCCACTGACGGGCCAGCGCCAACACTGCCTCGGGAGTGCGTTCGGCCTCATCCATGGCGTAGAGATCTCGTTCGAAGTAGGCCACCAGCGCGATCTGGCGCTCGTTAAACGCGCGAAACGGCTGACGGGCGGCGATCATCTCCTTGATAAGCGCATCGGGGATCGACTCTCCTGCTGCGTTTCTGGCGTAGCGTTTGAGCCAGTCGGCATCGTCCAGCAGGCTGTCGCAGAACATCGACTGGGTCTCGGCATAGGCCATGGAGGTGGGCGGGAACTCCTGTGAGAAGCAGGGGGCATTGCCGGTGACATTGGCAAAGTGCGCGGCGTGGCCTCCCTCGTGGAACAGGGTGTTGAGGCCACTCCAGCCGCTGCCCACCTGCGCCGGATCGGCCAGGCTGGTGAAATTGACCACAGCTGGCACCCACTCCCCCTGTTGGAAGAAGCTCGGTACCGGGCCGTGGCAGAAGCCGTTCTCGTATTTCCCCTCCCGGGTCAGCAAATCCAGCGTCAGGGTCGCCCCGCGATACTGGATGCCGAGCCGACGGAAACTCTCAACCCAATCCCGCAACGCCCGTGAGAAGGGCACGTAAGGATCGAGCTGGCGGGTGACGTCGCCGCTCACGCTGTAACGCAGGTTGTGGGGCAGCAGGGCCACCTCCCCCTTGGCAACCTTCAGCTCTTCCAGACTCTGTTGCAACCGAGCGTCGGTGCGGGCGATAAAGTCGTCGAGGATGGCGAACAGCTGCTCCGGGCTCATCTGCTCGTTCTTGCGCACCTTGTAGTCGAAGTAGTCGCGATAGCCCATGGCTCGGGCAAAGCGGTTGCGGATCGCCACCACCTCGAGAAAACCGTTGCCGACCACCCACTGCTCCAGGGTGTGGAACATGGCGAGCGCGCTCTGGCGCACCGCCTCGTTAGGGCTGGCGGCAAGGGAGGTGCTGGCGGCGGGCAGGCTGCCTGCGACCTGCTGGCCCTGCTCATCCAGCAGGGTCAGTTTCAGCCCCTTGCGGCGGGCGAACAGCTCCGCCTCGGCAGCCACCAGCTCATCCATCAGGGCGGCCGCGGCGGGATCTTCAATCACATTGCACTCGAAGAAGGCGATCCAGCCTTGCAGACCGCGCTTGAGATCATCCTCGTCGGCCTGCGCCAACATCTCCCGCAATTCGGGCAGACGGGCCGGATTGGCACAAAAGGCCTTGTAGGCCTGCTCGGCCACGGTGAAACCGGCCTGATCGTCGCTGGTGCCCATATAGGTGGACCAGAAGAGATCCTCCTTGCGCCTGTGCACCAGCAGGTAGTCGGCGTTGAGCTGGTTGAAGTAATTCCTGGCAATGGAACTCATAAATTCCCTCTTGTTATGGGGTCACCCGCAGCGGGGCCCACTCCTTTTTTTGAAGAAATGCCAAACCATTCACACTCTTTGGCAAAAATTGCGCTGGGATGCGCATCAACACGCTACCAAAAAGTGGGGGTTGCTGTCTGCTGACTATACTGATGTTAAAACGCTCATTTGAGAAAGCTCGGCAAGAGACTGAAAGTAAATGAGTTGTTAACTCTTACGAACTGGCTGCCGCGGTACAGAGCCACATAAAATCAACAGGGAAATGAGGGTTTAGTCATGTTCAAGCTCGGTGATATTACCGTGAGCCGCAAATTGATTTTGCTGCTCGCACTGGCGTTTGTCGGTTTTGTCTCGCTGCTGCTTATCTCGGCCAACGCGCTCCAGCGCAATCTGATGAGCGAGCGAGAGGCGCGGCTCAATGCGGTACTGGAGCAGGCCATGAGCCAGATCCAGTTTCTGGCCAGCACCCTGCCAGCAGAGCAGGCCCAGCAGGAAGCGCGCAAGCTGCTGACCAACACCCGCTTTGATGGCAACAACTACCTGTTCGTCATCGACGAGAACCGCACCATGGTGGTTCACCCCATCCGTCCCGAACTGGTCGGCCAGAAGATGGGTGAAGGAGGTGCCGCCACCGCCGGGCAGTTCTGGTATCAGATGGTGGATATCGCCAAAGGGGGCAAACAGGGCACTCTGCAATATGTCTGGGTCGGCCCGTCGGGTGAAACCGCCGACAAGCTCTCCATGGTCTCCGGCTATCAGCCCTGGGGCTGGATCCTCGGTTCCGGCATGCTGCTGCAGGATATTCAGCAGACCATCTGGGCCCAGTACATGAAGATGGGGACCGCCACCGCCATCGTGATCCTGCTGATGGGGCTGCTGGGCTGGCGCATCACCCACTCCATCGTCTCCCCCCTCAGCCAGATCAACCACGCCATGCAACGGGTCGCCAAGGGGGATCTGGTGGTGAGCATCCCGGTACAGGGCAAGGATGAGCTGGGAGTGGTCGCCCGCTGCACCAACCAGAGTCTCGATGCCATTCGTCACGCCCTGCTGGAGGCCAGCCAGGGGGCCCGCAACGTGGCCGATGCCGCCCTGCGCATCGCCGCCTCTGCCGAGCAGACCAATCAGGCGGTCACCAGCCAGCGGGATCAGCTGGCCCAGCTCGCTACCGCCATGAACGAGATGAGCGCCACCATCTCCGATGTGGCCGGACACGCCGAAAATACCGCGCGGGATACCCAGGAAGCGACCGGTGAAGCCGGGCTCGGCAACCGCGACGTTCACGCCAGCGTGCACGGCATCAAGGCGCTGGCCACCGAGGTGGAGCAGGCCACCCAGCAGGTCAACCAGCTCAAAGAGGGGGTGATGCAGATCAGCGAAGTGACCGCCGTCATCAGCGCCATTTCGGAGCAGACCAACCTGCTGGCCCTCAACGCCGCCATCGAAGCAGCCCGTGCCGGCGAGCAGGGACGGGGCTTTGCCGTGGTGGCCGACGAGGTGCGCCAGCTGGCCAGCCGCACTCGCCAATCCACCGAAGAGATCCAGAGCACCATTGCCCAGCTGCAGCAACGAGCCGTCACCGCCGCCAATGCCATGGACACCAGCCGCAAACTGGCGGAGAGCAGCGTCAACCAATCCCAGCAGGCGGGGCAGGATCTCACCCTGATCGTCAACCACATCCAGCATGTAAGCGACATGGCGACCCAGATCGCTACCGCCGCCGAGCAGCAGAGCATGGTGGCCGAGGATATGAACCGCAACGTCAGCGGCATCAACGACTCGGCGCTGGAGATGTCCCAGTCCGCCTCGCAACTGGCGCAGGAGAGCGAGCTGCTGGCCGGTCTCTCCCGCAGCCTGGATGAGCGACTTGCGGTGTTCAAACTGGGCAAGGAGTCCTCCACTGCGCCAATGATGGCTCCCGTATCTCTCCCCTCCGGCGAGCAGCGCGCCCGTCATTGATGGCGTCAACCTGTGTCGCCTTGTCACCCGACCTGCCAGCCAAGCTGGCAGGTTTTTTTACGCCGCCAACACGCAATCAGCATGCATCTTATCGGCATATTCAACAGCATTCGACGCCATTCACAAATTAGAGAACAATTTAAAAACAGTCAGTTAGAATGAGCAATGTGCCGTTGAACGGTGCATTTAAACATTTAACTTCAAATAATTAATCAATGCAGTGCACAATGCTGATGGCCGAACATTTGGCCCATCAATAACCATCTAGTCATTTGGCAAACTGACCGAAAGGTCGGGACGCAAAGCCTCCGGTCTACAGACGTTTTGTCCAGGATAGCGGGGTTGCCACACGCAAGTGTGCATCGGGGAACTCCCTGGCCAACTGACTGCCCACATCTATCGAACAGAGGAATGTATGGCAGCAAAAATCCAACTCAATCACATCGCGGCGATGCTGGCCCTGCTGGCCAGCGGCAGCGCCCTGGCTCATGGCTACATCAGCCAGCCTGAGAGTCGCAACTACCTGTGCAAAACCGGTGGCAACAGCCAGTGTGGCGGCGTGCAGTGGGAGCCCCAGAGCGTGGAGGGCCCCTCAGGCTTCCCGCAAACCGGCCCGCAGGATGGACAAATCGCCTCGGCGGGTAGCCCGCGCTGGAGCGAGCTGAACATCCAGACCAGCGACCGCTGGACCAAGCGTGAAGTACAGCCCGGCCCCTTCGCCATCAGCTGGACCTTCACTGCCAACCATGTCACCCGCAACTGGCGCTACTACCTAACCAAGCAGGAGTGGAACCCCAACCAGCCGCTCACCCGCGCCTCGTTCGACCTGACCCCCTTCTGCGTCATCGACGGCAACATGGTGCAGCCGCCCAAGCAGGTGACCCATAACTGTGTCCTGCCGGAGCGCACCGGTTATCAGGTGATCCTCGGCGTGTGGGAAGTGGGCGACACCAGCAACAGCTTCTACAACATCATCGATGCCAAGTTCAATGATGGCAGCCAGCCGCCGCTGGAGTGGAGCCAGGCAGGCACCATCTACCCCTCCATCGACCTCGCAGTGGGTGACAAGGCGATGACCCGGGTATTCGATGCCAACGGCGAGCGCCCCGATCTGCAGACCGTGCTGACCATCACCACCGCCGAGCAGGGCCAGAAGAACAGCTGGGCTCATGCCCTCGCCAGCAAGATCAACGCCGAACAGAGCCTGATCCGCGCCGGTCAGCAAGGAGCCGATGGCCAGTTCAATCCGGTCTACGGTATGAACCCCGTCTATCTGCATCGAGACAGCAAACTGGATCGAGTCGAGATTGATCTGCAACAGCTGCAGCCGCCGGTAGTGGACAGCATCAGCGTCAGCGGTCTGGCCAGCGACTATGTGCTGGACAACGGCAAGGCCACCCTCGATTTCACCGTCACCGCACAGGGAGATCTGGCCGTCACCAACACCCTCTATGACCACGGCGGCGTCGCCAAGGGTGAAAGCAGTGCCGACATCAAGGACAGCAGCCACACCTTTACCATGGCGCTGGAAGGGCTCAAGGCAGGTCACCACCAGCTGGTGATCAAGGCCACCCCGAAAGCGGGCGGCGAGACCATTCAGCAGACCATGGATCTGATGTTCAAGGAGCAGAGCAGCGGCGAATACGACTTCGTCTTCCCGAACTCGCTCAAATCCTATGCCGCCGGCACCAAGGTGCAGCAGCCGAAAAATGGCAAGGTCTATCAGTGCAAGCCCTTCCCCTACAGCGGCTACTGCCAGCAGTGGACCACCACAGCCACCCAGTACGAGCCGGGTGTCGGATCCCACTGGCAAGAAGCCTGGATTGAGCTGAAGTAATCCGCAGCGGGTCATGACGCCATCAATAAAACGGGGAGCCATTGGCTCCCCTTCTTGTCTTCTATCCCCGTTCAAATCTGGACGTCGATGGCGGGCTCGCTGCCCATCACTCCGCTCCAACAGCCTTCACGACTCTTGTGCAGTGCTCGCGATCCATCTCTATTGCTCATATCAGCCACTCGCACCAAGAGCCGGACGCAGACTCTGTGAGCCATGCCCATCTGCCACCTTGAACCCTGTGCCATCATGGGATCAGGCAGCAACGACGCGAAAGGAAGCCGCCATGTGGATCAATGCCGAACCCGTCAACGGAGCCCTGGTCTCGCTGGCCATCGGCCTTATCATCGGGCTGGAGCGGGGCTGGCAGGTGCGCCAGCTGGGGGACAACCAGCGCATCGCCGGGATGCGTACCTACGGCCTCATCGGCCTGCTCGGCGGGGTGTGCGGTTTGCTGCTACCGACTCTGGGCCCCTGGCTGCCGCTGCTCGGCCTGCTGGCGGTGGTGATCGGCTGCGGCCTCTCGGTCTGGCTGGCCCAGCGCTGGCAAGGGGAGTTCGGCCTCACCAGTTCGGTAGCTATGCTGCTCACCTATTTGCTGGGGCTGATGTCGGTGTTGCTGAGCCCGAGCGAGGCGGTGGCCTGCGCCGTGCTGGCGGCCCTGCTGATGGGGCTCAAGGGCAAGATCCAGCAGGGGATGCTGTTTCTGAGCGAAACCGAGTTTCACGCCACCCTGCGTTTTCTGCTTATCTCGCTGGTGCTGCTGCCGGTGCTCCCCAACGAGGAGATGGGGCCCCTCGACGCCTTCAACCCCTTCAAGATCTGGCTGATGGTGGTGGTGATCGCCGGCATCTCGTTTTGTGGCCACTTCGCGGTGCGGCTGCTCGGCACCCGCGCCGGGCTGGTGCTCACCAGCATACTGGCGGGATTGGCCTCCTCCACCGCCCTCACCCTGCAGTTCGCCCGCCTCAACAAGGAACAAGGGGGGCTGGAGCGGCTG
>NZ_JRJY01000138.1:13877-33677 GCF_000801015.1 Aeromonas sp. ZOR0001
GCTGGCGGGGGCCACCATGTGGCTGCGGCTGCTGGTGCTGGTGTTGCTGATTCACAGCGAGCTGGCGATGCGCCTCGTCGCCCCCCTGTTGCTGCTGGCCACCACTGTCTACGGCTTCGCCTTCTGGTTATGGCGTCAGCGCGAAGAGCTGACCGACGGCCCGGTGCAGCCGGAAACCAGCAACCCGCTCGATCTGGCCACCGCCATCAAGTTCGGCCTGCTGCTGGCGCTGATCGGCTTTATGGCCACCCTGCTGCAAGACAAGGTGGGTAACTCCGGGGTCTACCTGCTGGCGCTGGTGTCGGGGATCACCGACGTGGACGCCATCACCTTGTCGCTCTCCCAACTCTCCCATAAAGAGCTGGCACTGGAGGTGGCCGCCCGCGGCATCCTGCTCGCCGGGCTGGTCAACTCGCTGGTGAAGGGGCTGCTGGCCTTGGGGATAGGCGGTCGCAGTCTGGGGCTGCGGGTGCTGCTCCCCTACTTCATCTCGGCCCTGCTGATCCAGCCCCTCGTCTGGCCCGCAGGTTGACGGGGATCACCTGCAACAAGTGACAGACTGACGGCGCCCCTGACAGTCACGTATACTGCCTGTTCTTGCAGCATGGGGAGGTAGCAATGGCGAGCGACTGGGACAAGGTACTGGCAGGCGGGGCACTGGATAGCCAGAGCGATGAGATAGCCAACGACCGGATCCGCGGTCAGGCGCTGCTGGCCCGGCTTAATGGTTCATCGGCGGGCGATGGCCCTCTGCGCCAGCAGATCTGCCGCGAGCTCTTTGGCCACTGCCCCGACTCCTGCTGGATCAGCACGCCGTTCACCTGCGAGTTTGGTCGCAACATTCATATCGGCGAGAAGACCTTCTTCAACTTCAACGTCACCATTCTCGATCTGGGCGAAGTGCATATCGGCAGCCATGTGCTGCTGGCCCCCAACGTGCAGATCTACACCGCCACCCACACCATGAACTATCTGGAACGACGCAACTGGACCGCCTACAACAAGCCGGTACGGATCGGCGATGACTGCTGGATCGGCGGTGGCGCCATCATCTGCCCCGGCGTCACCATAGGGCCGCGCTCCATCATTGGCGCGGGCGCCGTGGTCACCCGCGACATCCCGGCCGATTCGGTGGCGGTGGGCAATCCGGCCAGGGTGATCCGCACCCTCAAGCAGGATGAGGAGCGCTGCTGGGAGCTGGCCCAATGATGGCGCTGGCACTGCTGCCACTGGGCGCCGCCCTCTGGCTCGGCCTCGGCGAGCAGCAGTGGTGGCCGCTGGCCGTGTTGCTCACCATGAGCCTGCTCACGGTGGCCGCCTACGCCTGGGACAAGCGGCAGGCGGTACGGGGTGAGTGGCGCATTTCCGAATCCCGTTTGCATCTGCTGGAGCTGTGCGGTGGTTGGCCGGGGGCGCTGGTTGCCCGCCAGTGGCTGCGCCACAAGACCCAGAAGCGCAGCTACCGGCTGGTCTTCTGGTTTATCGTGCTGCTACACCTCACCCTGTGGGGACTCTGGCTTGGCCGCCCCCTCTGGCAGCAATAGCCAACTGCATCACAAAGGCGAAACGGGCCCCATTGCGGCCAATTGGCGGCTGTGAGAAAACAGAACGGATCCCATCAGCGTTTTTGCCGTTTATAGACGACAAGGAGTCGTGACATGACCATGTGGACAGGCATAGTCCTGATCGTATTTATCAGCGTATTGTTCGGCTATCTCGGCAAGCGGGCCCGCTATCAGATGGGGGATGCCCGCATCACCGACCGCCTCGGAAAGCAGGATCTGGTCATTCGGGAGCTGCAGGAGCGGGTCGCCAATCTGGAGGCGATCGTCATCGAAGAGGAGAAGCGGCGCCCGTTTCGGGAGCTGTGATTTTTTCACCGCCAGGTTTCAGATACTGAGAGGGCTGCACGATGCAGCCCTCTCTCGTTTCAGCAGACTCAGATTGCCAGCGGCAGCAACTCGGCATAGTCGCGGATCGCCGGAAAAGCGGTAATGCTCTGCTCCGGCTTGCAGCTATCCGGATTCTGGATCGCCAGCTGATAACCGATACCATAGTCGGCGGCGGCCCGCAGGATCCGCTCGCTGTCATCCACAAACAGGGTGCGGGCAGGATCGAACGCCAGCCGCTCGGCCAGTGCCTGCCAGCAGTGTTGGCTCTCCTTCGACCAGCCCAGCTCGTGGGTACTCACCATCAGATCCAGATGGTCGCTCAGCCCCAGCTGCGCATCCTTCACCGACAGGCTGGCGGGGTGGGCGTTGGTGAAAAGCACCAGCTGCTTGCCCGCGGCACGCAACTCGGCCAGAAAAGGGATGGCATGGGGACGCCACTGGATCTTCGCCAGCAGCTCCTGCTTGAGGGCACGAATGTCGAGCCCCAGGGTCTCGCTCCAGTAATCTACGCAATACCAGTTGAGGGTGCCGTTGACGGCGTGATAGTGGACGTCGATCTGCGCTTTGGCTTCATCCAGTGGCAGCCCGAGCCGCTCGGCGTAACGCTCCGGCACCAGTTGCTGCCAGAGGTAGTTGTCAAAATGGAGATCGATCAGAGTGCCATCCATATCGAGCAAGATGGTATCTATCTGGTGCCAGGGCAAGGTGGTGGAGCGGGAGTGTGGCATCGGGCCTCTTGATCTCGGTGTCGCGAAAGAAATGGAGCGGCAGTATAACGGATTTTTCCTCCCCCTTTGCCCTCCCCGGCCCGTGGTGTTCGGTGTGAGAGTCGTTTACTCTTGAAGCACGATTTTTTAACGAGCAGCCAGCGTCCGATGAGCGACCCCCACAAGAGCAAACCCGAGCACATCTCAGCCGACCAACTGGATAACCCCAAGAGCAAACCGGAGATCCTCAAGGCCGAGATCGTGGCCGAGAGCCGGCTGTTCAAGGTGGAATCGCTACACCTCAAATTCTCCAACGGCGAAGAGCGGGTCTACGAGCGGATGCGCGGCGGCAACCGGGGTGCCGTCATGGTTGTGCCGCTGTTCGATGCCCACACCCTGCTGCTGGTGCGCGAATATGCCGCCGGCACCCACTCCTACGAGCTGGGCTTTCCCAAGGGGCTGATCGACCCGGGCGAAGATGCCTTCGAGGCTGGCAACCGGGAGCTGATGGAGGAGGCGGGCTTTGGCGCTAACAGCCTGACCCTGCTCAAGCAGGTGTCGCTGGCGCCCGGTTACTTCTCCAGCCGGATGGACATTTTACTGGCCCGGGATCTCTTCCCCGAGCAGCGGATCGGCGACGAACCCGAACCGCTGGAGGTGATCCCTTGGCCACTCAACCGGATCGACGAATTGCTGGCGCGACCCGACTTCACCGAGTCGCGCAGCATCAGTGCCCTGCTCTTGGCCCAAAAGTGGCTGGCGAAGCAGGCAGAGTAGCCCGCAGACGGGCAGTTAACAGACAGAGGATAACGAGATGCAGGAGTTGTTGGCCTGGGTGCCGGGGGTCAAGGAGATTGCCCGCGAAGCCGGAAGGATCCTTCACGACATCTATCACGGCGGTCAGTTCGAGCGTCAGCTGAAGGAGGATGCGACCCCGGTCACCAGTGCCGATCTTGCTGCCGATGCCTACCTCAAACAGGCGCTCTCGGCGCTCACTCCCCATGTGCCGGTGCTGACCGAAGAGGCGGCCGACATCCCCTTCAGCCAGCGATCCAACTGGCGGCAGTACTGGCTGGTAGATCCCCTCGACGGCACCGGCGAATTTATCGCGGGTAGCGGCGATTTCGCCACCCTGATCGCCCTGGTGCGGGACAATGTGCCGGTGCTCGGGGTCATCTATGCTCCCGAGTCCAACGTGCTCTACTGGGCGGTACGCGGCTACGGCGCCTTCAAGGAGGTGAATGGCGAGGTGTTGCCCATCAGCGCCATGCATCACGAGCATGACCAGCCTGACTCGCTGGTGGTGGCTATCAGCCGCCGCCAGAAGCTGGAGAACCTCACCCGCCGCCTCAACCCGGCCATCAACTACGAGCTGATCCCGCTTGGTTCCAGCTCCCTCAAATCCTGTCTGGTGGCGGAAGGGGCAGCCGATTGCTACGTAAGGCTCGGCCCCACCGGCGAGTGGGACACCGCCGCCGCCCAGTGCATCGTCGAGGCAGCCGGTGGCCGTATCCTCAGCCTGGCGTTGCAGCCACTCAGTTACAACGAAACCGAGTCGCTGGAGAACCCTGACTTTATCGTGATGGGGGATCCGGATCTCGCCTGGGGCAACATTCTGGCCCACTAGACGAGTAGCAATATCATCACACCAGACAAGCAGGCGGCCCGATGGCCGCCTGCTTTTTCAGAGTCGTTGTCCGGGGTGATGGCCGGTGTGATCCGCTGGTCAAGGCGCTCTTGAACAGCGTGATACGCTGGCAAAGCGGCAAAATGATAGTGAAACATCACAATCGGTCGGCGAGAAATGGTACGATTTTTCACGTAATTCTGAAAACACCTGATTAGCCAAAATAAAAAAATGACAGTAGATCAAATTTTGGTTTTATATTTCACATAAATCACAAATATCAGTTTTTTTTCATTCTGCGATCCAGATTCCATTCCCAATCTCGCTGGCTAAACCCCGCAATGGCAGTGATATGTTTCAGTCTCGCTTTTTGAGAATTAAATCCCGATAAACCACAATGAACTCAGATTAAAACACTAACAAAAAGTGAATTAGTAATGAGTTTATCTGTAGAGGCTACCAAGGAGCTATCCGGTTCCTGCTCCACCACGGTCAGCACCACCCGCTGGCGCCGTCACGACACCCACTGGGTCATCAGCCTGTTTGGCACCGCCGTTGGCGCCGGCATCCTGTTCCTGCCCATCAATCTGGGTCTGGGCGGCATCTGGCCCCTCGTTATCGTCGCGGTACTGGCAGGCCCCATGACCTTCCTCGCCCACCGCGGGCTGGCGCGCTTCGTGCTCTCCTCGTCACGCCCCCACGCCGACTTCACCGAAGTGGCGGAGGAGCATTTCGGCAAGATGGCCGGTCGCCTCATCTCGGCGCTCTACTTCCTCTCCATCTTCCCGATCCTGCTCATCTACGGGGTCGGGCTGACCAACACGGTGGAGAGCTTTATGGTCAACCAGCTCGGCATGGCGACCCCGGATCGGGTGATGCTCTCCGGCGTGCTGGTGTTCGCCATGATCGCCGTGATGCTGGCGGGTGAGAAAGCGATGCTGCGCGCCTTCGCATTTATGGTCTATCCGCTGGCGGCCATTCTGGCGGCCCTCTCCTGCTACCTCATTCCCCAGTGGCAATGGCCGGAAGTGACCACGTTTGAGGGGGTCAGCTTCCTCAACACCGTCTGGCTGGCGCTGCCGGTCACCGTGTTCGCCTTCAGCCACGCCGCTGCCATCTCCGGTTTTGCCAACGTGCAGCGCCGTGAATATGGCGAGCAGGCGGAAGCCAAGAGCGGCCTGATCCTGCGCAACACCACAGTAATGCTGGTGGGCTTCGTGCTGTTCTTCGTCTTCTCCTGCGTGCTGAGCCTCTCGCCAGCCCAACTGGCCGAAGCCAAGGCCCAGAACGTCTCGGTGCTCTCCTATCTCGCCAACATCACCGACAACCCGGTGATTGTGACTCTGGGGCCGCTCATCGCCTTTATCGCCATCAGCTCCTCCTTCCTCGGTCACTTCCTCGGTGCCCGCGAAAGCCTCAAAAGCCTGATCGCCAAGCCCACCGGCCTGCCGTTGGCCAAGGCGGACAAGTTGGGTATCGCCCTGATGTTCTTCGCCATCTGGGGCGCAGCCGTCATCAACCCGGGCATTCTGGGACTGATGGAGACCCTCTCCGGCCCGGTCATCGCCATGATCCTGTTCATCATGCCGGTGATTGCGATCTACAAGGTGGATGCGCTGGCCCGCTTCCGTCACGGCTGGACCAACGGCTTTATCCTGCTAACCGGTTCGCTGGCGGTATCGGCGCTGATCTTCAGCCTGTTGAAGTAACGGCGAGCAACAAGCAAAAAGAGAGGCGACCTTGGGTCGCCTCTCTTGTCTCTGTTCGGGTGTGAACTCAGCCCAGCCTGGCGCCGTTCTCCACCGCCTGCTCGGGAATGGCCATCACTACAGCGCCATCCGGCCGGTAGAAACCGGTCAGCAGAAACTCCGACTGAAACGGCCCTATCTGCTTGGTCGGGAAGTTGACTACGGCGATGATCTGGCGGCCCACCAGCTGCTCTGGCTGGTAGAGGGCGGTGATCTGGGCGCTGCTCTTGCGGATCCCCAGTTCAGGGCCAAAATCCGCCCACACCTTGTAGGCCGGTTTACGTGCCTCGGGGAACGGCTCGACCCGCACCAGGGTGCCCACCCTCAGCTCCACCATTTCGAAATCCTGCCAGCTAATCGTCTCCATTTCGGCTCCTGTTTATCGTGCACCTTGCATGACCCGCAGCATGGCCCAAAGAGAGCATCCCGTCTTCGGCAATCAGCCGTTTCGTTATGGCAAGTGGCCGTTTTGCTGGCGCCAGAGGGACGGAGTGAGCCCGGTCTCACTCAGAAAGCGCTCGCTGAAGGCCCCCTGATTCTGGTAACCGCAGCGGCTGGCAATCTCGCCAACGGGCAGCTGCGTGCCGGCAAGCAGGGTGCGCGCCAGTGCCATGCGCCGACTGCGAATGTAGTGGGAGACGCTCATCCCCAGCTGCTGGCGAAAAGCGAGCTTGAACTGGCTCTGGCCAAGGCAGGCGATGGCGGCGAGTTGCTGATTGGTTAGCGGGGTGGCGAGGTTGGCATCGATATGGCGTTGCACCTTGAGGATGCGGGCGGCAAGACGCGGGGTGGCAGTGCTCTGCATCCCCTGCCCTTGCGCCAGCAGGGAGAGCCACACCTGCGCCATGCCCGCCACCTGCCGCCCCTCGGCCACCATGCGGTGCAGAAACGCGAGGTAGTGGCGCTGGGGCTCATCCAGCTCGATAAAGGGGCAAGCCGCCAAATCGCCGGGTAACCAGTCGCTCTCCTGCACCAGAAACGAAAGCGCGGGAGCGGCAGCGTAGTCGTGCCGCTCGCCGGGGGCGATGACGCAGGCAGAACCGGGGGCAAGTCGACGCGCCCGGCCCTGCACCTCGATCTCGAGGGGGCCGTCGAGGGGGATCACCAGCTGGGCAAAGTCGTGACTATGGCTGCAGACGTGGTGGTGATAGTGGCGCAGGCTGAAGCGGGACATGGCAGATAGCAATGACGCGGCCAGGGCCGCGTCATTGGGGGTTATTCCTTGTCGAAATCTTCGATCTCTTTGCCCAGCGCTTCCATGATGGCGCGCGCTTCGGCCGGGACACTGTCCGGTTGATCCTTGCGCAAATCTTCGTCACAAGGGAGCGGCTGGCCGGTGAAAGCGTGCAGGAAGGCTTCACAGAGCAGCTCGCTGTTGGTCGCATGACGCAGGTTGTTCACCTGACGGCGGGTGCGCTCATCGGTCAACACTTTCAACACCTTGAGCGGGATCGAGACGGTAATCTTCTTGACCTGTTCGCTCTTCTTACCGTGTTCCGCGTAGGGGCTGACGTAGTCGCCGTTCCACTCTGTTCCCATGACTCACCTGTTCTCATTTAGCCGTGAGCGCGGATTTTAACCCTTAAGGAAATTAATGGCAATCCAACAGCAAAGCCATTTAGACGTCCGGAAGTGTTGACGGCTTTTTTAAGCTGGCGTAGTGTGGTTGTCCATGAGCCCGCAATGGCGGGATGGCGCGTGGCAGCAAGATGCCGGCGTGTAAAGAGACATCAAGGAGAGTGATATGACCCACAAGGCCACCCTGGCGGTTCGCACCGGGATTGAGACAGACACACAGCACGGTGCCGTGGTGCCCCCCATCTACCTCTCCAGCAACTACACCTTTGCCGACTTTGGCGAACCCCGTCAATACGATTATGCCCGCTCTGGTAATCCTACCCGCACCAATCTGGCGGACGCGCTGGCGGCGCTGGAAGGGGGCGCTGGCGCCGTGGTCACCGGCACAGGCATGGGCGCCGTCCATCTGGTCACCACTGCACTGCTCAAGGCTGGGGATCTGCTGATTGCCCCTCACGACTGCTACGGCGGCACCTGGCGCCTGTTCGAGTATCTGGCGGCCAAGGGACACTACCGGGTGCAATTTGTCGATCAGGGGGATGAGGCCGCTCTGGCCGCCGCTCTGGCCCAGAAGCCTGCGCTGGTATGGGTCGAGACCCCCTCCAACCCGCTGCTGCGGGTGGTGGATATCAGCGCCATTGCCAGCGCCACCCACGAGGTGGGTGCGCAGGTGGTGGTGGACAACACCTTCCTCTCCCCCCTGCTGCAACAACCCCTGGCCCTCGGTGCCGACGTGGTGGTGCACTCCACCACCAAGTACATCAACGGTCACTCAGACGTGGTGGGCGGAGTGGCGATTGCCAAGGAGGCCGCACTGGCCGAGTCGCTGGTGTGGTGGGCCAACTGTCTGGGGCTCACCTCCGGGGCGTTCGACTCCTACCTCACCCTGCGCGGTCTGCGCACTCTGGCCCCCAGATTACGCACCCATCAGGAGAACACCGATCGCATCCTCGCCTTCCTGCAACAGCAGCCACTGGTGAAACGCATCTATCACCCCAGCCTGCCGAGCCATCCGGGCCATGATATTGCGCGCCGTCAACAGTCCGGCTTCGGCGCCATGCTAAGTTTTGAACTCGATTGCAGCGAGGCTGGCATTCGCGCCTTCCTCGCGGCCCTCACCCTCTTCTCGGTGGCCGAGTCCCTCGGCGGAGTGGAGAGTCTGGTGGCCCATCCGGCCAGCATGACTCACAGGGCCATGACCCCGGTCGCGCAGCAGGCAGCAGGTATCAGCGCCCAGCTGCTGCGGTTGTCGGTCGGTATTGAACACGGTGAAGACCTGGTGGCCGATCTGGCTCAGGCTTTTGAACAGGCGCAGCAGGCAGAACAGGTAGCGAAGTAATGGAACAGCAGCAACAAGGAGAGAGCGCGGTGGCCACAGAAGCAGGATTGAAGCGGCGTCACGTCCACAAATTTGGTGGCAGCAGTCTGGCGGATCCGGTCTGTTATCGCCGGGTCGCCAGTATCGTTGAACAACAGGTGGGCGGGGATGAACTGATCGTGGTCTCCGCCGCCGGCAAGACCACCAACCGGCTGATCCAGCTGGTGGAGCTGGCCGAAGCGGGGGACGAAGCCGCCGGTGAAGCCATCTCGGCCCTGCAGGCCTATCAGCAGAGCCTGATCGACGGCCTGCTGGAGGGTGAACTGCAGCTCGATCTGAGCAAGCAGCTGGCCGACGACATGCAGCTGATCGCCAAAACGCTGGAGGGACAGTTTGATCGCTTCGCCCGCAACGGCCTGCTCGCCTTTGGCGAAGTGTGGTCGGCTCGCCTGCTGGCTGCTCTGCTCACCAGCCGCGGCGACAAGGCTATCTGGCTCGATGCCCGCAGTTTCCTGCGCGCCGAGGATGGCGCTCTGGTCTAGGTGGATACCGCCCTCTCCAGCGAGCTGCTCAAGGCGCGACTGGCGGAGCATGCCGGTCGCATCGTGGTAACCGGCTTTATCGCTGCCGACATGGAGGGGCGCTCCCTGCTGCTCGGTCGCAACGGTTCCGACTACAGCGCCAGCCTGTTGGCGCTGCTGGCGGACGGCGAATCCACCACCATCTGGAGCGACGTGGCCGGGGTCTACAGCGCGGACCCGCGTCGGGTGAAAGAAGCGCGTCTGCTGGAGCGCCTGAGCCTCGCGGAAGCCAACGAGCTGGCCCGCCTTGGCTCTTCGGTGCTGCATTCGCGCACCCTGCAACCTGTGGCCGACAGCCGCCAACGCCTCACCCTGCGCTGCAGCTACAACCCGGACGAGGGCTGTACCCATATCCTGCGCCGCGCCCCCCGCTCCGGCGGCGCCCGCATCGTCTCCTCGGTGGATCAGATCGCCCTCATCGAGCTGAAGGTGCTGCCGCAAACCAACTATGAACAGACGGTGGCCACCATCGAGGCCCATCTGGCCCGTCACCGCCTCAACCCGCTCACCCTGCAGCGCCAGCCAGATCGCCGGATCCTGCGCCTCGCCTACACCCTTGAGGTAGCACAGGGCGCCTTCGAGCTGCTGCGCGACTTCCAGCTGCAAGGGAGCTTCACCGGCCTCATCCAGAAAGAGGGGTACAGTCTGGTAGCGCTGGTCGGCGCCGGTGTCACCGACAACGCAGAACAGTGTCATCGCTTCTATCAGCTGCTGGCAGACCAACCGCTGGAGTTCGTCCAGGTGGCCCGAGATGGCCTGAGTCTGGTGGCCGTGCTGCGCCAGGTGGTGTTGGAGCCGCTGCTCATCGCCCTGCACAGCGCCCTCTTCAGCCGCCCAACCCGGGTCGGACTGGTGGTGTTCGGCAAGGGCAATATCGGCGGCCACTGGCTGAGCCTCTACGCCCGTGAAAAGGCACGGCTCGAACATGAGCTCAATCTGGCGCTCACCCTCTACGGGGTATTCAGCTCGGAAGGGGGCCTGCTCGATGAAGAGGGGCTCAACCCCCTCAAGGTACAGGACAACTTCAATCCCAAGCCGCTGATCTGGCCGGAGTTGCTCTCCCAGCTTGAGCAGCACGGCTTCGATGCGCTGATTGCGCTGGACATGACCGCCAGCGAAACGGTGAGCCGCTACTACCCCGACTTCGCCCAGCTCGGCATTCACATCATCGCCGCCAACAAGTTTGCCGGTGCCGCCGACAGCGAGTTCTACCAGCGCATCAAGCAGACCTGTCGCGACCATCAGGTGCAGTGGCGCTACAACGCCACCGTGGGCGCCGGGCTGCCAATCCAGTCCAGCATCCAGATGCTGCGCCAGAGCGGCGACCGCATTCAGGGGGTCTCCGGCATCTTCTCCGGCACCCTCTCCTGGCTGTTCCAGCAGTATGACGGCACCCGCCCCTTCTCCGAGCTGGTGGACGAGGCGTGGCAGCACGGTCTGACCGAACCGGATCCCCGCGAAGATCTCTCAGGTCAGGATGTGCGGCGCAAGCTGCTTATTCTGGCACGGGAAGCGGGCTTCGAGCTCGACTCCGCCGATATCGAGCTGGAGAATCTGGTGCCCGTCACGCTGCGCAAGGTGACCGCCGATCAGTTCATGGACAGACTGAAAGAGCTGGATGGCCCGATCCAGACCGCCTTCGAAGGGGCCAAGCGCCTCGGCAAGGTACTGCGCTACGTGGCCCGCTTCGAGCATGACGGCAAGGCGCGGGTCGGACTGGAGGCGCTGGAGCCCCATCACCCGTTTGCGAACCTCTTGCCGTGCGACAACATCTTCGCCATCGAGAGCGACAGCTACCGCACCAACCCGCTGGTGATCCAGGGGCCGGGGGCGGGTCGGGAAGTGACGGCCGCCGCTATCCAGTACGATCTGTGGCAGATCTGCGCCAGCCTCTAAGGCAGATTGCAAAGGGAGCAGCACCTCAGCTCCCGCGCACAATAAAAAAAGCCCGAGTCGATGACTCGGGCTTTTTGCTGAATGCCGCTTCGATTAGGAGAAGCAGGCCTGCAGCACGTAGAAGATCGCGATAGCCAGGATGGCACCGGCAGGCAGGGTGATGATCCAGGAGACCACGATGTTGCGCAGAACACCCAGGTTCAGCGCCGCAATGCCGCGCGCCAGACCGACCCCCATCACAGCGCCGACCAGAGTCTGGGTGGTGGAGATGGGCAGACCGGTACCGGAGGCAATCACTACGGTCGCGGCGGTCGCCAGCTGGGCGGCGAAGCCACGGCTCGGGGTCAGGTGAGTGATGCCGGTACCGACCGTCGCCATCACCTTCTCGCCCATGGTCGCCAGACCGATCACGATACCGATACCGCCGAGGGGTAGGATCCACCAGGCAATGGCTGCCTGACTGGAAATCTCGCCACCGGAAGCCACAATAGAGGCCACCGCAGAGAGCGGGCCAATGGCGTTGGCCACGTCGTTGGAGCCGTGGGCAAAGGCCATGGCACAGGCGGTGATCACCATCAGGATGCCGAACACCTTCTCCACGTTGGCGAAGTGCATCTTGCTGTCATCCTGCGGGTTGTACTTCTGGCCGCGAATGTAGATCCAGCCGGCAAACGCCACTGCGATGGAGATGGCGATGGAAAGCAGAATGCCCTCGCCATCGCTCAGGTGCAGACCGACGTGGGTCAGCCCCTTCTTGATGGTCACCAGGCAGATCACCAGCGCAGTCAGGAACATGTAGAACGGCACATAGCGCTTGGCGTTGTTCAGGGGGTCATCGGTGTTGAAGATAAGCTTCTGCACGCTGATGAACATGAAGTAGGCGATGACACCTGAGATGGCCGGGGTGATGACCCAGGAGCCGACGATGCCGCCAAACTTGCTCCACTGCACCGCTTCCGGGCCAATGCTCACCACCGCAAAACCGACGATGGCGCCGATGATGGAGTGAGTGGTGGAAACAGGCCAGCCGAAGTAGGAGGCGAGGATCAACCAGGCGCCTGCCGCCAGCAGGGAGGCGATCATGCCGAGCACCAGCAGGTCCGGGCTATCGACAAACGCATTGCTGTCGATGATGCCGTTACGGATGGTGGCCGTCACTTCGCCACCGGCCAGATAGGCACCGGCAAATTCGAAGATCATGGCAATGATGATCGCCTGACGGATGGTCAGGGATTTGGTGCCGACCGATGTCCCCATGGCGTTGGCAACGTCATTCGCGCCAATACCCCAAGCCATCAAAAAGCCGAACAAGGCCGCCACGAGCACCAGAGTGGTGCCGTAATTCGCGATAATGTCCATTAGTAGTGTTTACCCAGTCAGTCGATTACGAACGAGCCAGCATCAGTTCCAGACGGGCGCCTACGCGCTCAGCCTGATCTGCCAGGTCACCTACCCATTCGAGGATCTTGTAAAGGAACATCACATCGATCGGATTGTAATTGTGCTCAACCGCTTGCAGCTGTTGGCGCAGTCCGATCTGCATGGTGTCTGTATCGTCCTCGATCAGATCCAGCTGGTGGATCATCTCGGCAACCATTTCCACTTCCCGTCCTTTGAAGCCGGTCTCAAGCAGCTCGTCGAGCTCCCCGATCGCTTTCTCGGCCTGAGCGGTCGCATCAATACAACGTTTGAGGTAAGCCATGAAATCCGTCCGCATTTCGGCGGGGAACTCCATGCGACGACCAAGCATGCGGCCGGAGATATCCTTGGCACGGTTGGCAATCTTGTCTTGCTGGGTCAACAGCTCCAGCAGGTCGGTACGTGCAACCGGCAGGAACAGGCCGCGAGGCAGTTTCAGACGGATTTCACGCTTGAGGGTATCTGCCTCTTTTTCCAGTTGGGCGATCTGCTGCCGGATCTTCTCGGCATCTTCCCAACGATCTTCGGCAACGGCGTCAAAGAAGGGAACCAACTGCTGGGAGCACTGGTAAACCTTGACGATATGCTTCTGCAGCGGCTTGATGGGGGACTTGGCAAAAAGCCCCAAAATAGTATTTACTGGCATGGCCAAACCTGTGTCGGTGAAAAAACACTCGATACGATTTTATGAGGCGCGCATGGTAACCGAACTGCGCCCTCAATTAAACCGCGAATTAATCTAGTCGTCTCGCGGGCATTATATCCCCGCGACCCGAATCCTGCCCCCCAAAGTTGCCTGCCAGCCCGGAATGACTATGCAAACTGAGATCGAGATAAAGTTTTTTGTCGCCAGCGACATTCAACCCGAGTTATCCAACCTGCTGAATTCTCTTGAGATTAAAGAATCGTCACAACAGCAGCTCGGCAACGTCTATTTCGATACGCCGACCCTCGACCTGCGTCGTCTGGATATGGGGCTACGCATTCGCCGCTGCGATGCCTTCGCCGAGCAGACCATCAAATGCCGCGGTCAGGTGGTGGGCGGCCTGCACGCCAGACCCGAGTACAACACCCCTGTCAGCGGCGATCTGCCGACCCTCTCGGCCTTTCCCGATGAGATTTGGCCGACCCTGACCGAGCGTGACCACATTCAGCAGCAGCTGGTCGCCCAGTTTCGTACCGACTTCCTGCGCCGCCATTGGCTGATCGCCTTCGAGGGGGCCGAGATTGAGCTGGCCTGGGATCAGGGAGAGATAGTCGGCAGTCAAGGCAGCACCACCATCAACGAGCTGGAACTGGAGCTCAAATCAGGGGCTACCGCGGCGCTGTTTGCACTGGCCCAACGCCTCGCCAGGAGCGGCGGGCTGCGCCTTGGCGCCCAATCCAAGGCCCAGCGCGGCTATCGACTCGCCGGGCTCGGCAAACCGCTGGCCCTGCAGGCGCTGGTCGAACATGGAGGTATGGATGGCATAACGGGGGTAAGCGAGGGGCTGCGTCACTGGCAGCATCACGAGCAGCTCTGGCTGGAGCATCCGCAGGATGAAGGCATTCAACAGCAGGCACTCGCGGCCCTGTGCCAGGGGATCGATCTGGTCGCCCGCAGTGCAGCCACACTGCCACAACCCGCCCCCTGGCTGCCAGCACTGACCAGCCTGCACGCACATCTGCAAGCCCAATCGGGCGAGCATGACGAGTGGCCTGCCGAGCTGGCCGCTCTCTTCCTCTATCCGGCGTATGTCGAGTTGCAGCTGGCCATCGCCGCCTGGCTGCATCACGCAGCCTGAGTGGGTCGATGTCGTAAATAAAGGCCTGAAAAAAAAGCTGAAAACAAAACGGGTGAGCCTTGGCTCACCCGTTTGCATTACAGCAGGTTGAGCTGCTGCATGGCGCTGCGAATGCGCTCGCGGGTCGCTTCCGACAGCGGCATCACCGGCAGTCGGCACTCCTCGCTGCAGAAACCGAGCAGGGAAGCGGCATATTTGGCACCGGCCGGGCTCGGCTCGGCAAACATCGCCTGATGGAGCGGAATCAGCCGGTCTTGCAGCTCACGCGCTTCTTGCCACTTGCCCGCCAGCGTGAGGTTCTGCACCTCGGCTACCAGCTTGGGCGCCACGTTGGCGGTCACCGAGATACAACCCTGACCACCGCCGATGTTGTAGGCCACGGCAGTAGCATCTTCACCGGAGAGCCAGGCGAAGGGCTTTTTGATCAGCTGACGCTCGGTCCAGGGGCGGGCCAGATCGCCAGTCGCGTCTTTCACCCCGGCAATGCGCGGCAGCTCGGCAAGACGGGCCAGGGTCGCCGGTTGCACGTCAACGATGGCGCGCGGCGGAATGTTGTAAACAATGATCGGCTTGGCGGTGGCGTCGTGGACAGCCTTGAAGTGGTGGTAGAGTCCCTCCTGATTGGGGCGGTTGTAGTAACCGGCCACATGCAGAGTGGCATCAGCCCCCACCCGCTCGGCATGGAGGGTGTACTCGATGGCTTCGACCGGATTGTTGGAGCCCGCTCCGGCAATCACCGGAATACGGCCAGCGACCTGTTTGACCACCAGCTCCACCACTCGGCAGTGCTCGTCGTGGGTCAGGGTTGGGCTTTCGCCAGTGGTACCGACCGGCACAATGCCGTGAGTACCCTGCTCGATATGCCACTCAACCAGACGCAGCAGCGCCTCTTCATCCAGCTTTCCCTGTCGAAACGGGGTGATCAACGCAACGATTGAACCTTGAAACATGGGATCTCCTTCTCCTAAATGACGCGCATATGGCAATAAAAAAACCCCGGTACGATGTGCGCAACCGGGGTTTGAAGCTTCTCAGGGATGAGAGGTTACGCGCGAACGTCGGCAGGCCCGAATTTCAGGCTTTTTTTGTGCTTTCGTTTCAACCCGTTGAACCGCATTTCGTCATCTCTGGTCAAAAAATGGTGTCTGGGCATATTTCGGGAACACGGCATAAATGTCAAGGCGAAAGGGGCTATGTATAATGGCCGCCCAAAATTGCGTGGAGAGACCCGATGAGCAGCCCTATCAGTGCCGTCAGCCAGATGCTGGAACGAAACCAAGCCCTCTTTGTCGGCAAGCGGCTACTTGTCTGTGGCGCGCTGGAGGATGACTACCCCCGCCAGCTGGTGAGCCTGGCCCGGACCCTGACCGTCTTTACCACCGATTACTGCTACTACCGCAGCCAGCAGGCCGCCCTCGGCGAGGCTATCCTGTTCGACCACCAGCTCGGCGGCGCCCCGCGCTTCGATGCCCTGTTACTGCTGATGCCCAAGGCCAAGGCCGAGGCACAATATCTGCTGGCCATGATGACCCCCTTGCTGGAAGCGGGTGCCGACCTGTTCCTCGCCGGTGAAAACCGCGGCGGCATCAATGGCGCCGACAAGCTACTGGTCCCCTATGGCGAAAAGCCGATCAAGCGCGATTCGGCCCGCCGCTGCTCCCTCTATCATGGTGAGCTCTGCAAACCGGTCGCCCCGTTCGATCTGGATAGCTGGTTTGGCCGCTATCAGTGCAAGGCCGGTGATACCGAACTGACCGTGCTGGCGCTGCCCGGCGTCTTCAGCGCCGCCGAGCTGGATCTCGGCACCCAGATGCTGCTGGCCGCCGTACCGCCGATGAAGGGCGAACTGCTCGATTTTGGCTGCGGCGCCGGGGTGATTGGGTCCGTGCTGGCCAAGCGCAATCCGGATCTGCAGGTCAACATGGTGGATATCAGCGCGCTGGCGCTCGAATCGAGCCGCCGCACCCTGGCGATCAACGGTCTGAAGGGCAAGGTCACCGCTTCCGATGTCTATTCGGATCTCTCCACCCGTTTCCAGCACATCGTCTCCAACCCGCCATTCCATGCGGGTCTCAAAACCTTCTATGCGGCGACCGAGCAGTTCCTGGCCAAGGCGCCGGAATTTTTGCTGCCAAATGGTTCGCTGACCATTGTTGCCAACGCCTTCTTGCGCTACCAGCCTATACTGGAGACACACTTCAAACGGACTGAAGTGATCAGCAGTGATGCCAAATTCAAGGTCTATCTGAGCAAAATGTAAATAAGTGTAAGCCGCACAATAAAACAGCTAGAGAGCGCCATCCGGCATCTGATAAGGTATTAAGCACACGATAAAAACCACCCCTTTAGGGGTGTTTTTATACCGAACATTGAAAACCTTTTCATGTTGTTAATTCAGGGAGAGAAATACGATGGCAGGCATTTTGACCATGATCCTGGCTGGTGGCGAAGGTACTCGCCTGCAGCCTCTGACCACCACCCGCAGCAAGCCTTCCGTCCCCTTCGGTGGCAGCTACCGGCTAATCGACTTTGTCCTCAACAACTTCGTCAACGCCGACTTTCTGCGCATCTATGTACTGACCCAATTCAAATCCCAGTCCCTCTACCTGCACATGAAGAAGGGGTGGAATATCGTCGGCATCACCGACCGCTTTATCGATCCCATCCCGGCCCAGATGCGGATGGGCAAACGCTGGTATGACGGCACCGCTGACGCCATTTATCAGAACCTCGGCTTTATCGAGCGGGCCGAACCGGATCACGTCTGCATCTTCGGCTCCGACCACATCTACAAGATGGATGTGAGCCAGATGGTCACCTTCCACAAGCAGAAGAACGCCGCCATGACGGTCGCGGCCCTGCGCATGCCCATCGAAGAGGCGAGCGCCTTCGGGGTGATCGAGGTGGATACCGAAGGGCGGATGATCGGCTTTCAGGAAAAGCCGAAGCAGCCCAAGCACATTCCCGGCGATCCGACCCAGGCGCTGGTCTCCATGGGCAACTACATCTTCGAGACCGATGCCCTCTGCCGCGAGTTGAAGCGGGATGCCGCCGAGGAGAACTCCAGCCACGACTTTGGCAAGGATGTGATCCCGAGCCTCTACCCGCGTGCCCCCGTCTATGTCTATGACTACAGCACCAACGTCATCCCCGGCGAGAAACCGCACGTCTACTGGCGGGATGTGGGCACCCTCGACTCGTATTGGCAAGCGCACATGGACCTGGTGGCCGACAATCCTCCCTTCTCCCTCTATAACCGCAAGTGGCCCCTGCACACCCACTATCCAGCGCTGCCACCGGCCACCTTCATCGACAGCGACGAGTGCAAGGTGAAGATCGCCAACTCGCTGATCTCCGCCGGTTGCTTCATTCAGGGCAGCCAGATCCAGCGATCCATCCTCGGTTTCCGCTGCAATATCGGCGCGTGCAGCCATATCAGTGAGTCCGTGCTGCTGGGGGATGTGAAGATTGGTGAAGGCTGCTCCATCCGGCGCGCGATCATTGATAAAAATGTTGAAATTGCACCCGGCACCGTTATCGGTGAAAATCTCGACCACGATAGAGAGCGATTTACCGTATCCGAAGGCGGTATCGTGGTGGTACCTAAGGGAGCAAGAGTTGGCTATTAACCCACTGAAAATCCTGTTTGTTGCCTCGGAGGTTGAGGGGCTGGTCAAGACCGGGGGCCTGGCCGATGTCGCCAGAGCCCTGCCGATGTACCTGGCCCAGAAGGGGCATGATGTCAGGATCATGCTCCCCTTCTACAAGACGATAAAGCGACGGGATGAGGCCAGACTGGTGGCGTCACGCTGGTTGCCAACCCACCCCGGGCTGCCGGATATCGGTTATCGCATCTACCAGATGGAGCTGGATGGCGTCTGCGTCTATCTGCTCGACTGCCCGCAATATTTCGATCGTCCCCAGCTCTACGCCGAGAACAATCAGGCCTATCCGGATAATGGAGAGCGCTTTGCCTTCTTCTCGGCCGCGGCCCTCCATGCCTGCGAGCAGCTTGGCTTTGCCCCGGATATCGCCCACTGCAATGACTGGCACACCGGCCTGCTGCCACTGCTGCTGAAAACCCGTCACGCCCACAACCCCTTCTTCCAGCAGACCCGCAGCGTGATCAGCATTCACAACGCGGCGTTTCAGGGGGTGTTTGGCCGCGAGCAGTTCTGGGCCATGCCCGAGATCGCCGACTACGAACGCCGCATCAACTACGACTACGGCCACGTCAATCTACTCAAATGCGGGGTGCTCTACGCCGACAAGATCAATGCGGTCAGCCCCAACTATGCCCAGGAGCTGCTGACTCACCTCGGCGCCCACGGCATGGCGCATATCTTCCAGCAACGGGCCGCGGATCTCTGTGGCATCCTCAACGGCTGCGATTACAAGGACTGGGATCCGGAGTTCGACGAATTCCTGCCTGCGACCTACAGCATCGACAACATGGCTGGCAAACAGATCTGCAAAGAGAGCCTGCAACAGGAGGCGGGGCTGGCCGTGGCGGACTTGCCCATCTACGGCATGGTTTGCCGCCTGACCGAGCAGAAGGGCGTTCCCCTGCTGCTCCCTGCGCTGGAGAAATTCCTCCACCATCAGGTACAAGTGGTGATCGTCGGCTCTGGCGATCCTGCGCTCGCCACGCAACTGCAAACCATGGCCCGGGATTATCCGGGCAAGCTCGCCTTCATCAACACCTATGACGATCGACTGGCTCATCTGGTCGAAGCCGGTGCCGACTTCTTCCTGATGCCCTCTCTGTTCGAGCCTTGCGGCCTAAACCAGATGTACAGTCTCGCCTATGGCACCCTGCCACTGGTGCGCGCCGTGGGTGGTCTGAAAGATACCGTGGTGGATTGGGATGCCGATCCCGAGCATGCCACCGGCTTCTGCTTCAACGATCCGACTGCCGCCATCCTGCTCGATACCATGCGCCGCAGCCTGCTCTATTTCCTGCAGGACAAAGAGCGTTTTACCAAGGTACAGCGCAATGCCATGAGCACCCGCTTCAACTGGCCTGACTCGGTCACCCAGTATGAACGGATGTATCAGAGCGCATTGGGCCGTTACTGAACGCCAAACGTCAGCTGATTGCTGAAGTTTTGTACCCTTGGCGCCACTTTGGGCGTCAACAGCGAAAAAAGTCCCCTTTGGCTGTTGACGCTCCCCCAAAACTCTATAGAATCCCCCTCCGCAGTGATGCGAAGGTGGCGGAATTGGTAGACGCGCTAGCTTCAGGTGTTA
>NZ_JRJY01000099.1:0-2180 GCF_000801015.1 Aeromonas sp. ZOR0001
TGACCTCTACTTTTGAGTGCTCCAAAAAATGGGGGGATTACCGCAGGACTGGCTGTTAAACGCGGAATTGTAGTAGATGATTACCTGAGAACATCGAGTGAGCACATTTATGCTCTTGGTGATTGCGTTGAGTGGAAAGGTGAATTGCGACCCTTTTTGCAGCCAATTGTTCTCGGTGCCAATGCATTATCTAAAACTCTGATTGGTAAGCCAACACCACTAACGCTTCCTCCAATGCTAGTGAAGGTAAAAACACTTCAATATCCTTTGCAGTTAGCTGGTAGAACCAAAGGTGCAGACCTTTCATGGCAGTTTAAGTGGAATAAAAATGGAATGGTCGCAGAAGCTCGCAGCGAGGATGGTGAAATGTGCGGCTTTGTCGTAGGTGGAGACCAAATGGGCGCTGCATTCCCACTTTTACGCCTTCTTTCTAGATGAATAATTGCTGGCTGAGCATATGCTCAGCCTTACTTAATTTCATAGGTTATTAAGGATAAAACATGTCGCTACTGCATAGTATACCCGCTCATTGGGTTGTTCGCCGTTCAACCCCATTCTTTACAAATGAAAACGTACCACAGGCTCTATTAACCCATCACAATACAGCTGCTGGCGTATTCGGTCAGTTATGTGTAATGGAAGGGATGGTAACATATTACGGTTTTGCAGATGAAACAGCAGAGACACCTGAAATTACGCTTGTAATCCGAGCCGGAGAGTTTGCAACCAGCCCACCTCAGTATTGGCACAGAGTTGAACTGTCTGAAGATGCTAGATTCAATATCCATTTTTGGGCTGAAAACGTAAGCTCAGACACCCCACTCATTAAGAAAAGAGAATAAATTACAATCTTGTCATCGCCACAAACCAGGCCAACTGCCCATCCAGATCAAAATGAACAACTGTAATGTTGTTTATGATTGGCTGTTTTTGCGATGGGGGTGGCTAGATGAGTGGGATTGAAACCATAACCATGCTGAGTGGCTTGGTGTATCTGTTGTTGTTCCAGTGGCATGAGCGTTCAGGTTGGTCTTGGCTGCCGTTCCTGATGCTAACCGCTGCTGTATGGTTGACGGTAGCAGCCAAGCCACCACTAAGTAGTTTAATCGTGCTTGCTGTCGCTATTGGCATGCTTTATAGATATAAATTAATATCCGTATTATATGATTCGGGAGATCAACAACTTCGTAGTTTAGTTAGATATTTCTTAGTTATATCGTGGGGATTTGTAACAATACAGTATGGTGTTTATATTTTTCAACTCCACCAGGGTGACCTACCTTGGCTGTCTAGACCTGATATCGTAGATGGCTTTCTACCTATAGCGGGCGGTCTTGGCTTGCGAGCGTTGTTGAGCTTGGGCATTACTGATTACCACCACCCAGCTGCAACAATCACAGTCTTGGTTATTTCCTTATCTGGACTCATTTTAGGTCGTGCCTTCTGCTCATGGTTTTGCCCTCTTGGGGTTGTCGGTGAATGGCTGCATCATTTTCGAAATTTGCTGCTACCTGGTGAGTGGACTCCGCCAAAATGGTTAGACCTACTGCTCAAGTCTCAGAAATTTCTAGTTCTATCATTTCTGATGTTCATAGTTATTCTTGCTGTTCCAAATGTCGCACTGCCAGGGTACTTGATGAGTCAGTTTCACCAAGCTGCTGACATGAAAATGGGAGCCTTCTTTTTCAACTTGAACTTCATATCAGGTATTTTTGTTGTCTGGGTATTAAGTGTCACGATGCTTTTCAAGCAAGGTTTCTGTAGATACCTATGCCCTTATGGTGGATGGCTTTCCTTGTTGGGGCTTCTGACACCATTACGTATTCGCAGGTCTTCCAGCAGCTGTTTACGAAGCAAGGGATACGATTGTGATAAATGCAGTAGAGCATGTCCATCAAGGATACTGGTTCATGCACTTATATCAGTCAGAAATATTGAGTGTACAAACTGTTTAACTTGTATCTCTGCATGCCCAAAACAAGCTAATGCGATTCATTTTGGTACTGCGAATAAAATGGTTTCAGCAAAAAATCTGCTTACAATGTTGTGTGTTTTACTTCTCTTAATGCCATTGTTTGCTCATATTATTTTCGATTTTTGGACAAGCAACACACCATTAGAACAACGCCGTTATCTATTGGATGGTAATCCCCCCGAAAAACTGAGGTGCTCATAAGTAG
>NZ_JRJY01000010.1:0-10247 GCF_000801015.1 Aeromonas sp. ZOR0001
CCGATGGTGCAGACAATTTTGGTCTTTTTCATGTCAATCTTCATTGTGCTGTTGTCATCTCTTCAATGTGAAATAGTCAGCGGGTCAGGACAAAGGCGGCCAACGCCGGCAGTCCTCTGCCCTCCCGATCAAACAGGGCCTGGTTCTCCCAGCCATTGCCGAGGGGCTCATCTATCCCGAGGAACGCCATGCCAGCGCGACTGGCCCAACTGTCGCCGGGGACCCGGATCCAGCCCGGCTCCCAATAGACAAACCCGAGCCCGAGCTGATCCGGCACTGCGGCAATAGCAGCACGCAGTGCATCGAGAAACGCTAGTTGCCCCTCGGGCGTCGCAGCAAACCCGCCGCGTACGGCCTCCTGCTCACCGAAGGCGTTACGAACCTCGTCCTGGTTGACGGTGTCATGCCCATAGGCGGTCTCAACGACCAGCAGCGGACGCCTGATTTGGGTGGCAAGGCTGTTCATGGTGCGCGAGAGGTCGCCCAGAGATCCGTGCCAATATGGGTAGAAGGAGATACCCACCAGATCGAACGGCACATCGCGTACCTGCATCGCCTTGAACCAGCGTAGGCACTGAGCCTCATCCCCTCCTTCAGCAAGATGTAGCATCAGTCGTGGGGTGATACCCCCCTCGCTGCCAGCACGGATCCCGGCGATGGCCGCCTTGAGCAACTGGGCTAATCGATCGAACCCCTCCTCTTCTTCTTGCCGGTGTAGTTGCCCCTGCGGCCACAGCATGCCGTTATTGAGTTCGTTGCCGACCTGCACCATTTGCGGTGGCACCCCGGCCTCGCGCAGGCGTTGTATCACGGCGGCGCTGTAATCGTGCAGCATTGCCGCCAACTCTGCATCCGACTTGCCTCGCCAGGTCCGTGGCGTGTGCTGCTTGCCAGGGTCGGCCCAGAAGTCGCTGTAATGAAGATCGAGCAACCAGGGCAGGTTGAGGGACCGGCTTCGCTGCGCCAGTGCAATCACCTTTTCCAAGTCATTGTTGCCACCACCAAAGGGTTCCCCCTTGGCCGAACGGGGATCGACCCACAGCCGCAGGCGTACCAGGTTGAGGCCACGCTTGCGCATCAGGGTTAGCAAATCCCCCTGCCGCGTTCCGTCTTGATAGTGAACGCCCAGGCGCTCGAGTTCGGCCAGGGTGGAGACATCCGCCCCTCGGATGGCCAGGTTATGAGGAGCGGCACCAGCCCCTGCACTGATGGCTCCCAGCATGACCAACAGTGGCCAGCTCAGCGGGGGGCGCATCCTAGTGCTGCTCCGGCTCGTGCAGTTCGAACCACTGACCGAGATCACGACGCAGGTTGTCCGAGCGTTTGCCGAAGATAGCCTGCACCTCGTCGCCGATGATGATGACGCCTATGGCGCCGAGACGCTGCAGCGCCTCGCTGTCGACCGGCTGCAAGGCATTGACCCTGACCCGCAGCCGGGTCAGGCAGGCGTCAAAGCCCACGATGTTGTCGCGCCCGCCAAAGGCAGCGATGAGCGCGGTGATGGCCGCTTCGTCCAGCCCGGAGAGCGGTGCCTCGGCCGATTTCTCCTCCTTGTGGCCGAGGGCCGCGGCGAACAGCCGCTTGAAGTCCTGCATCTTGACCATTTGAGTCTCCTAAACGTAAAAAAGAGGGCGAAGCCACTGGCTCCGCCCCGCAATCAACAGGCGCGACGCAGCACCCGGCAGCCGAATGGAGGCAGCACCAGTAAATCGCTCAGCGCCTCACCGCTCACCATGTCACTGTGACCACCCGGCAGAGTGACCAGGCGCTCGGCGTTGGCGAAGTTTTGCACGAATACGAACACCTGCTCACCGTCGGTGCGACACTGGGCGGTGACCCCCTCCGGCAAGGCTGGCAAGGCACGCGGCAGAGCCAGGGTCTCGATGAGATGGCCAAAGAAGTCGCGTTGGAACGCCAGATCATTTCGCGAGGCGACGTAATAGGCGCGACCTGTCCCGTGCTCGTTGACCGTCACCGCCGGATGTCCGGCATAAAAGTCACCGTCATAGCTGGCCAGGGCCCTCGCGCCTTCCAGGTGGATGAGATCGCAAAGGTGAGTGACTTCGTAAGGGCCGCAGAGTCCGGCTTCGTTGCCGGCAAAACCCGAGACGGCGTTACGTTCCTCGTCATAGAGACCGTCTATCTCCTCTGCCCAGATCCCAAGGACCGGGCGCAGCGGCCCTGGGAATCCCCCCAGGTGACAGAGATCGGTCTCGTTGACGATGCCGCTCCAGTAAGTGGTAACGAACTGCCCGCCTCGTTTGACAAAGGCGTCAACCCGTTCGGCAAAGCCATCGCGCACCATGTAGAGCATGGGGGCGATAACCAGGTCATAGCCATCAAGCGCGCAGTCGGCATTGATGACATCCACCGCCACCCCTGCCTCCCAGAATGGGCGGTAGTGCTCGGCTACCGTCTTCTCGTAGAAGAGGCCGGCATTGCGCGGCCCCTGAGCATTGTCCATGGCCCAGCGGCTCTCCCAGTCGAAAATGATGGCCACTTTGGCCTCGACGCGGCTGCCCGCGACCTCTGGCAACTTGGCCAGGATCTCGCCTAGTGCCTGTACCTCGCGGCCCACCCGGGTATCGATGTGACCAACGTGATCGACCACGGCGCCGTGGAACTTCTCGACCGAACCACGACTCTTGCGCCACTGGAAGTACTGCACCGAGTCGGAGCCGTGGGCTACCGCCTGCAAGGAGGATAGGATATGCATTCCAGGCTTCTTGAGCTTGCTGATGGGCTGCCAGTTGGTCAGGCTCGGGGTCGACTCCATCAGGAAGAAAGGTTTGCCTCCCTTGAGAGTGCGCATCAGGTCGTGATACATGGCGGTGTACGCCGCCAGGGTCGAGTCATCGCCACTGTTGTGCCAGAGGGGGTAGCTGTCCCAGGAGATGAAATCGATCTCCTTGGCCAACTGCCAGTAGTCATAGTCGTAGAAGTACTCCATGAAGTTGGTGGTGGCCGGCAGGCTCGGGTTGGCCGCCTTCAAGGGCTTGATCTCCTCGGCACAGAAATCGCTCACCTGGGCGGTATTGAAACGCTTCCAGTCGAGGTTGAGGCCGTGGATCGAGCTCTCGCCGATGGGAGACGGGGATTCGATCTGTGACCAGTCGGTGTAGGTATGGCTCCAGAAGCTGCTCCACCAGGCGTGATTGAGCGCTTCTATGCTGCCATAACGAGCCTTGAGCCAGTCACGAAAGCGCTCCTGACAAAGCTCGCAGTGGCACTCGCCACCGTACTCGTTGGAGATGTGCCAGGCGATGACACCGGGATGATGGCCGTAGCGTTCGGCCAGGGCACCGTTGATAGCTCGCACCTTGTCACGATAGACAGGCGAACTCATGCAGTGATTGTGACGGCCACCGTGCAGTGCCTTCACACGTTCCTTGCTGACCCGCAACACCTCGGGATAACGCTGGGAAAGCCAAGCCGGACGAGCACCACTTGGTGTGGCGAGGAAAACTGACACACCGCTTTCGTGCAGGCGATCGAGCACCGTATCGAGCCAGCCGAATTCATAGCGCCCCTCTTGTGGCTCCAGGGAAGACCAACTGAAGATGCCGACCGACATCACGTTGCAGCGGGTTTGCTTCATCATCTCGAGATCGCGCTCGAACACCTGGGGATCATCCAGCCACTGATCCGGGTTGTAATCAGCACCATGCAGCAGGGCGGGCACCCGTTCACTGAGCGGGGGAAACTTGAACATCACACATCTCCTAAAACGAGGGGGCGCCGGCCATGGCCGGTCGCCCTATCGGTTGAAACCGGGTCAGTTGAATACCTTGATCGAGGGGAGCACATGGCCGGAGCAGTCAAACAGCGCCTGGTTCTCCCGGGCATTGCCCTCTTTCCAGTCGTCGTTGTTGTACTTCATCCCAGCCTTGGTAGCCCAAGTGGCACCAGGGGTTGGCAGCCACGCAGGCTCCCAGTAGAAAACTCCCTTGCCACGCCCGTCCGGTACCGCCACCACGCTCTTGATCAGATCGCGCAGGAAGTCGGCCTGCCCCTGTACGCTGGCCGGGTAACCACCGTCGCTCGCTTCCTTGGCAGTAAAGTTGTTCTCGGCGTTGTCGCAGTTCTCCGTGGTGTAGCCGTAGGCGGCCTCGACCACGATCACATCCTTGCCATAGCGCTTGCTGATGTCATCCATGTTGGCCTTGAGGGCACTGATGGGGCCATTCCAGTAGGTGTAGAAGGAGAGCCCGATGATATCGAAGGGCACCTCGCGCTTGGCTATCTCGTCAAACCACCAGACGAAGGTGTCGTTCTTGGTGCCTTCGGCCAGGTGCAGCATCACCTTGATATCCTTGCCGTGCTCTTTCACCGCACGCACACCGGCCTTGAGCAGGGTGGCCAGGCGATCAAACTCGCCACCGTTCTGGCCCCAGCTCTTACCCTCCGGCCACAGCATGCCGCCGTTGATCTCGTTGCCAACCTGCACCATGTCAGGCATCACGCCGGCCTTGGCCAGGGCGTCCATGCTCTCCTTGGTGTGGGCATAGACCGCATCCGCCAACTGCTCGACCGACATGGTGCGCCACGCCTTGGGCTTGTTCTGGCGACCCGGATCGGTCCAGAAGTCGCTGTAGTGGAAATCGAGCAGGAACTTCATGCCGTGCGCCTTGGCACGCTTGGCCAGTTCGATCGTTGCGGCCAGATCGTTGTTGCCGCCGCCGTAAGGCTTGCCGTCGGCATCCTTGGGGTCCACCCACAGGCGCAGGCGGATGTAGTTGAAGCCGTTCTCCTTGAGGATGGCCATGGCATCCTGCTGCTTGCCGCTGGCATCGAAGAACTTGCCACCAAATTTCTCCACTTCGGCCAGCATGGAGACATCGGCCCCCTTGATGAACTCCTGCGGTACCGCTACTGGTTGCACCACCACACTTTCGGCAGCCACGACGTGGGCCTGCATACCCAACATGCCGGTGGCGAGCAGCGCCGCCATCACCAGCGTCTTCTTGATTTTCATGTCGAACGTCCTGTTTAACGGATTAACCTTTGGTCCCACCTGCGGTAAGACCGGAAACGAAGTACTTCTGCAAGGAGAGGTACAAGATGGCCACCGGCACCGCGATGAGCACAGCTCCCGCTGCATAGGTGGTGTAGCTGGCCCCCATCTTCTGGGCGACCAGGTTGTAGAGACCAATGGGCAGGGTGAACTGATCCGGGGTGCGCAATATGGTGCTGGCCAGGATGAAGTCGCCAAGCGGGCCGGTGAAGGAGAACAGTGCAACCACCGCAATGATGGGCTTGGAGAGCGGCATGATGATCTCGATGAAGATGCGGAAGTTGCCCGCCCCGTCCATGCGCGCCGACTCGTCGAGATCCTTGGGGATGGCATCGAGGTAACCCTTCATCAGATAGGTGTTCATCGGGATCATGCCGCCCACATAGACCAGCACCAGCGCCAGGTGGCTGTTGACCAGACCCAGCATCTGGGCCAGCACGAAGATGGCGATGAGGGCCGAGAACTGGGGCACCATCTGCAACAACAGGAACAACATCAGGCCATTTTGCCGCCCACGGAAACGAAAGCGTGAGAAGGCATAGGCAGTAAAGCTGACACTGATGAGGGTAAACGCCATGGTCAGGAAACTGATCTTCATCGAGTTCCAGTACCAGGCTGCATAGTCGATGCGACCGTCAAACAGCTCCTGATAATGAATAAAGGAGAAGTTTTCCGGGATGATCGACGTATTGAGCAGGCTGCTGCCCGGATTGAGAGAGGCTCCAACCGTCCAGATCAGGGGATAGATGATGATAACCGCGACCATGGCTAGAAGCAGGTAGCTCAGGGTCAGGCGAATGGCATTACGCTTTTTCAGACTGTGTTTGACACTCATGGCAGGGTCTCCTTACACCATGTCGTCTTGTTTGAACGAATTGGTCGCACGGAACTGCCACAGGGCGATGCCGACCACGAAGATAGAGAGCAGGATGGTGATGCTCGCCGCAATCGCATACTGGGACGATGACATGGTCAGCTTATAGATCCAGGAGACCAGGATGTCGGTCCCACCCGCGTTTGAGCCTGCCACAGCAGGGCCACCATTGTTAAACAGGTAGATGATGTTGAAATTGTTGAAGTTGAAGGTGTACTGAGTGATCAGAATCGGGGCGATCGAGTACAACACCAGAGGCAGTGTGATGGTAGTCAGTTTGTGCCATGCGCTGGCGCCGTCGATAGTGGCGGCCTCATAGAGATCATCCGGGATCGCCTGCAGTACCCCGGTGGTCATGGCAAAGACGAACGGGAAACCAAGCCAGGTTTGCATCAGGATTAGGGCCGTCTTTGTCCAGAAGGGATCTGTCATCCATGCCTTGGGCTCAATGCCAAGCGCAGCCAGGATGCCATTGTTGATCACACCAAATGTCTCATTGAACATGCCGGCAAAGACCAGAATGGTGACAAAACCGGGCACTGCCCACGGCAGGATCAGGATAGTGCGAATGAGCGGCTTGAAGCGCAGATCCTTCTGATTGACTAGGATAGCCAGCAGTACCCCGACCGTGCATTGCAGCGTGGTGGCGATCAGCGTCCAAATCACGGTCCACTGCAGCACATCGAGCAGGGTCGAACGCCACAGATCGAGCTTGAAGATGTTGATGAAGTTCTTCATCCCCACCCAGTCCACCAGCTTGGCAGGCGGAGTGTGGTAGAGATCGTAGTTGGTGAAGGCGATGGAGAAACCAAAGATGATGGGGAACACCACCACGAATACCAACAATATAAAGCCCGGGGTGATCATCAGGTAGGGGAAACCTTCGCTCAGCAACAATTGGTATTGCTTACGCACACTGGTCAGCGCTACGCCACGATCCCGGCGATCGCCGTTAACATAAGCATCACGGACGCTCCAGAAATAGATGGCGCAACCAAAGATGGCCACTAGTACGCTGATAACCCCCTTGGCCAAGAGGAAGACGGAATTGTCCCGGGGCAACTCGGTACCGAGGGTAAACAGCCCCCAGAACCCTTGAGATAGAAAATCATGGAATACGCCGAAGAAACAGGCCATGACGATGAAAAACAGGGTGCCCTTGACCCATTGCCGGTTATACCACTGACCGAGTCCCGGGATCAGCGAGAGCAGGGCGGCCACCTTGGCATGATGGGTTCTTGTACCGATCTGGGTAAGCGATCCGGAATCGACAACCACAATGTACCTCCTTTCCATTGAGAGCCCGGGCGGCCACGAACGCCGCCCGGCCCGAATTGGGCCTGTGCCCAACTTGTGTTATTGCTGCGAGTGATTGACTTCGATCTGCATGTTGATGTTCTTGACTGCACCTTCCAGTGCCGCCTTCACATCCTGCTTGCCAGTCACGCCAAGCTGCAGTGCACTGTTGGCAGGGGTCCACACCTCTTGCATCTCGGGCACGCTCGGCATCGGAGTAGCGAAACCGGCCTGAATGGCCACGGCACGGGATTTCTCGTCATTCTTGATGAGCGGATCGTCAATCAGCGCCTTGAGGGGCGGGATCTCGCCGGTCTTCTCGAAGCGGACTTTGGCGTACTCAGGCTGGTTGATGAACTCGATGAACTGCTGTGCCAACTCTTTCTGCTTGGAATAGGTAGAGATGCTGTACCCTTTCACGCCGAGGAAAGAGCGCATATGCTCGCCATTGGGCAATGTCGGCAGCGGGGCAACACCGTAGTTCACTCCCGCATCCTTGTAGGGCTGGAACGACCAGGGTCCAGTGATGACGGCCGCGGCCTTCTTCTCGGTGAACAGGGAATCGATGGCGTTAGCACCGGTCTCACCCACGATACCGGCCGGGAAAAGGCCTTCGCTGTAGAAACGCTTGAGGAGACTCACTGCATCGACCGAGCCCTGGTTGGCTAGGCCCACATCCTTGACGTTGGGCGAACCGTTGGGGTTCTGGCCGAAGATATAACCCCCCATGGCTGCAACTACACCATAGGAGTAATAAATCTCGTCAAACTTGGCGAGCAGACCGTATTTGTCCTCCCCGCGCAGGGTCTGGGAAGCCTTGATCAGCTCGTCAAAGCTCTCAGGAGCCTTGGGTAACAAGTCCTTGTTGTAGACCATGACAATGGTCTCGACCGCCTTGGGTAGGCCATAGAGCTTGCCTTCATAAGTCTGGGCATCCACCGCAGGTTTGGTGAAACCAGCAAGGTAGTCGGCCCCCGGCTTGATCTCGCTGATGAGCCCCTGCACCACGGCAGTACCAACCTGATCATGGGGCAGTACCAGTACATCCGGACCGATACCGGCCGGACCGTCCAAGCGCAGCTTCTCGATCTGCTGGGCATACGGGGTTTCGAGGATCTTCACCTTGACGTTGTGCTTGGCTTCGAACGCCTTGACAGCCTCCTCAATGCCGTTTGATTTCTTGATGTCTTCCCACACCAGAAGTTCACCGTCAGCGGCGCGGGCTAACTGGCCCAACCCCATAACGCCCAAAGACAACAACATTGCAGCAGTCAATTTGTTGATTTTCATATAATTTCCTTGTCCCCAACTCAGGTAAAAGCAGGTCTTGTCAGACCACGTAGGTAAAGTGAGTGTTACGATTCCATCCAGTCGGTGTAACTTCTGAAGATTGTTACCAATTCGGGTGTAAAACAAAGCAAAGCCACATTTCACGCCGGACTGGTCTGGCCTCTACGACACAACCTAACCACCACCTAATGCAATGAAAAATAAATGGTTTAATCCCATACATCAGATCCGGAGCAATACGCTCTATCACTTGATTTTTGCTTGGCACAGGTCTTCGGGTGCACTGGAACAGCAAAAAAGGTAACGATTACACCGAATACCTCTACGGTAAGCGGTGCTTGCTCTGCCTGCCAGCAGCACATATCAAGGCTGTGATCTCATGCACAAAAGAAACAGCATTTTGTGCAACCGATTACACCAGCCTGATATAGTCCCTCTAAAGCCACAGAGTGAAACGGTGTGAAACGCCTTCTCCCTCCCAGGGCAAAAAAGCCGCAGAAGGGGTATGACCGCCCCAGCACTCGCAGCTAATGCATTTATTATCAAGGAGTTAAAGCTCATGGCGAGTATCAGACTGAACAATGTGATCAAGCGTTTTGGCAGCAATGTGACCCTACATAATGTGAATCTGGATGTAGAAGACGGTGAGTTCACCGTCTTTGTCGGTCCTTCCGGTTGTGGTAAATCCACTCTGCTGCGCATGATCGCCGGTCTGGAGGAGATTTCGGACGGCCACATTGCGATTGATGAGCAGGTGGTCAACGATGTAGCCCCAGCTCATCGCGGGGTGGCCATGGTGTTCCAATCCTATGCCCTGTACCCCCACATGACTGTGGCCGAAAATATGGGCTATGGCCTGCGGGTCAATGGTGTGGTGAAAGAGGAGATCGCACATCAGGTCAGCATGGTGGCCAAAACACTGCAACTTTCCCACTTGCTCGACCGTAAACCCAAGCAACTTTCCGGCGGGCAGCGTCAGCGCGTAGCCATCGGCCGAGCTATCGTGCGTAACCCCAAGGTGTTCCTGTTTGACGAGCCACTATCCAACCTTGATGCAGAACTCCGTGTGGAGATGCGTCTACATATCGCCAAGCTGCATCAGGAACTCAAGACCACCATGATTTACGTTACACACGATCAGGTGGAAGCAATGACCCTCGCAGACAAGATCGTGGTCATGAACTACGGCAAGGTAGAGCAGGTGGGCTCTCCGATGGAACTCTACTACAAACCAACCAACAAGTTTGTCGCCGGTTTTATCGGATCCCCCAAGATGAACTTCCTGCCCGGTAAAGTGCTTGCTTGGAGTGAAAATGAGCTGACCGTACAAGTCAGTGAGCAACAGATCCTGACTTTGCCCATAGCCACCTCTCACGTAGCAGAAGGCAGCGAAGTGACACTGGGCCTGCGTCCGGAGCATGTTGTGCCAAACGGCCAAGGCATTCACCTCACTTTTACCTGTGAAGTCGTTGAACGCCTGGGCAACAGTACCTATCTGTTTGGCCAGTGCTGCGGCGTCGATGGATTCAAACTGTTACTTGCCGGCGACAGCGCATTTAGCCCCTACCAGAAGATGGATGTCTTTTTCTCACCCGAACATTGTCTCGTTTTTGATGCAGAAGGATTACGCATCAACCACTGATTTCATCACAAGCCATGCCAGATTTGCCCCCAGCAGAGCCGGGGGCTTTTTTTTATTCATTTGTTATTAAAAGGAAAATGAGAGCTATCTAGATTGGCCCCTTGAAGATCCAGACACTTCGCCCCTCTTAA
>NZ_JRJY01000132.1:0-6963 GCF_000801015.1 Aeromonas sp. ZOR0001
TTTATTGGGGGGAAAGGTGTAAACCATATTCAGGACGGGACAGGTTGACTGAAAAAGCCCTGCCAATCTGGCAGGGCTTTTTGTTTTTTCAGTGTCCCGTCCTGTGTTGCGGGAACGAAGTGAGCGGAGTTATCCCCGTAGTCTCAAGGCAAGACCACAGAAGTATGTGGTGCCAAAAGCCAATAAAAACAATGCCAGTCAGGCTTAACTGACTGGCATTAGGCCGTTTGGCCTCTCTTCTCTATCTGGCTGTGGTCGCAGTCAGCGATGTGCTTACTTGACGCGCATGCCAGGCTGGGCGCCTTCCTGCGGCTCCAGGATCCAGAGATCCTTGCCGCCCGGGCCTGCGGCCAGCACCATGCCTTCGGACATGCCGAAACGCATCTTGCGCGGCGCCAGGTTGGCCACCATGACGGTCAGCTTGCCTTCCAGATCTTCCGGGTTGTAGGCGGACTTGATACCGGCAAACACCTGACGGGTTTCGCCGCCGATATCCAGTTGCAGCTTGAGCAGCTTCTCGGCTTCCGGTACCGCTTCGGCCTTCTTGATCAGCGCGACGCGCAAGTCAATCTTGGCAAAATCGTCATAGGTGATGGTTTCGCTGATGGGGTCATCAGCCAGCGGGCCTGTCACTTTCGGTGCCTGCTCCTTGGCCAGGTCTTCCTTGGAGGCCTCGATCATGGCTTCAATCTTCGCCGGCTCGATGCGGGAGAAGAGGGCTTTGAACGGCGCAACGGTGTGATCGACCAGCGGCATCTCGATGCCATCCCAGCTGAGGGTTTCGGCCAGGAAGGCTTCAGCACGCTCGGCCAGCAGCGGCATGACGGGCTTGAGGTAGGCCATCAGCACGCGGAACAGGTTGATGCCAACAGAGCAGACCGCCTGCAGCTCGGCGTCAGCCCCTTCCTGCTTGGCGATAACCCAGGGCGCCTTGTCGTCCACGTAGCGGTTGGCCTTGTCGGCCAGCGCCATGATTTCCCGGATGGCGCGGCTGAATTCGCGGCTCTCATACGCTTCCGCAATGGCGGTACGGGCGTTGGCGAATTCGGCGTAGAGCTCGGGTTCGGCGCAGGTTGCTGCCAGCTTGCCGCCAAAACGCTTGGCAATAAAGCCGGCGTTGCGGGAGGCAAGGTTGACCAGCTTGTTGACCACGTCAGCGTTGACGCGCTGCACGAAATCTTCGAGGTTCAAGTCCAGATCGTCGATGCGGCTGTTGAGCTTGGCGGCGTAGTAGTAACGCAGGCACTCCGGATCCAGGTGGTTCAGGTAGGTAGATGCCTTGATGAAGGTGCCCTTGGATTTGGACATCTTGGCGCCGTTGACGGTCACATAACCGTGCACGTTGACCTTGGTCGGTTTGCGGAAGTTGGCACCTTCCAGCATGGACGGCCAGAACAGGCAGTGGAAGTAGGCGATGTCCTTGCCGATGAAGTGGTAGAGCTCGGCCTCGGAGTCCGCTTTCCAGTAGCTATCAAAGTCGATGTCGCCACGCTTGTTGCACAAGTTCTTGAAGGAAGCCATGTAACCGATGGGCGCATCCAGCCAGACGTAGAAGTACTTGCCCGGGGCGCCGGGAATTTCGAACCCGAAGTAGGGGGCATCACGGGTGATGTCCCACTGCTGCAAGCCGCTTTCGAACCACTCCTGCATCTTGTTGGCCATCTCTTCCTGAATGGCGCCGGAGCCGCGCACCCACTCAGAGAGCCATTTTTCAAACTGCGGCAGGTCGAAGAAGAAGTGCTCGGAGTCCTTCATTACCGGAGTCGCGCCGGAGACGGCAGATTTCGGATCGATCAGCTCAGTCGGGCTGTAGGTGGCGCCGCAGCTGTCGCAGTTGTCGCCATACTGCTCCGGAGACTTGCACTTGGGGCAGGTACCCTTGACGAAACGGTCCGGCAGGAACATGGATTTTTCCGGATCGAACAGCTGGGAGATGGTGCGGCTCTTGATAAAGCCACCATTTTTCAGGCGGCCATAGATCAGCTCCGCCAGCTCGCGGTTTTCGTCGCTGTGGGTGGAGTGATAGTTGTCAAAGCTGATGTTGAACCCGGCGAAGTCGGCCTGGTGCTCCTTGGAGACAGCGGCAATCATCTCTTCCGGGGTGATCCCCATCTGCTGTGCCTTGAGCATGATCGGGGTGCCGTGGGCATCATCGGCACAGATAAAGTGCACCTGATGGCCGCGCATTCGCTGATAACGAACCCAGATATCGGCCTGGATATGTTCCAGCATGTGGCCAAGATGGATGGAGCCATTGGCATAGGGGAGGGCGCAGGTTACCAGCATTTTACGAGGATCAGTTGCCATATTACGTTCTTGATGTGCTTGTTGGGATGATAGAGTGCCGTGCATGTTACCCGAATTGGGGGTAGCCTGCCTAGGGTTGTGGCTATGCCAACCTTGGCAGCACCTGCTGTTACGATGGCAGGCAAGCCACTGATTTGTGTGCGGTAACCGTTCACCTCAAGATAATGACAAGATAATGAGGAGTTAATGGTGATTGATTCAGTAAAACAGATCCTCGCCGAATTTAAGCCAGCTGGCTGGCACAAGGATCTGGTGGATGCCGGATTCGTTCGCGAGATCATCAATCAGGGTCAGGGGCTTACTATCCGGCTGGTATTGCCGTTTGCCGGTCTCTCGCTGCTCGATCAGCTCAAAGAGAACTACGATGCCAGGCTGCGCAGTGCCACCGGCGCCACCCGTATCGACTGGGCATTGGAGATTGACGTCGCCAGCATGCCGCGGGCGCAGGGCCTCAATGCCGTGCAGGGCATTCGCAACATCATCGTGGTCGCCTCCGGCAAAGGGGGGGTGGGCAAATCTACCAGTGCGGTCAACCTGGCGCTGGCCCTGCAAAAAGAGGGGGCGCGGGTCGCCATTCTCGATGCCGATATCTATGGCCCTTCCATTCCCACCATGATGGGCACCCTCACAGAGCGTCCGGTCAGCCATGACGGCAAGCTGATGGAGCCGGTGATGGCCTGCGGCCTCAAGAGCAACAGCATCGGCTATCTGGTCTCCGAGCAGGATGCCACCATCTGGCGCGGCCCAATGGCGAGCAAGGCGCTGGCGCAGATCCTCCATGAGACCCGCTGGGGCGAGGTGGATTATCTGGTGGTAGACATGCCGCCGGGCACTGGCGATATCCAGCTCACCATGGCCCAGCAAGTGCCTACCTCGGCCGCGGTCATTGTTACCACCCCGCAAGATGTGGCGCTGGCCGATGCCCGCAAGGGGATCGCCATGTTCAACAAGGTCAATGTGCCGGTGCTCGGCATCATCGAGAACATGAGCTACCACGTCTGCAGCGCCTGTGGTCACCATGAGCCGCTGTTTGGTACCGGTGGCGGCCAGAAGATGGCAGAGCAGTATCAAGTGGCACTGCTTGGTCAATTACCGCTGCATATCGATATCCGCCAACACATGGATGATGGCTGCCCGACCGTGTTCGGCGCACCGGAAGGAAGCCTGGCTCAGGCCTATTTGAAGCTGGCTCGCAGGGTAGGGGCTGAACTCTTTTTCAGCGCAAAACCGATTGCGACCCCCCTCTATGCCATGGCGCTGGATGAATAATCGGCGGTCGGTCACTTGAAAGGGAATTGAGGGTGGGCATGACCCACCCTTTTTTATATAATGGATCGGTTTAAACCATCCCCACTGCTCTTCTCTTTTAGGTATTTGTCATGTCTGATACTCAACATTCGTGTGTGATCATCGGTATTGCGGGCGCATCTGCGTCTGGCAAAAGTCTTATAGCCCAGACCATTTATGAAGAGCTGGTGGCCGAACTGGGCGCAGGTCAGATTGGTGTGATCACCGAAGATTGCTACTACCGTGATCAGACCCACCTGACCATGGAAGAGCGGGTCAAGACCAACTATGACCACCCCAACGCGCTGGATCACGACCTGCTGGTACAGCACCTGAGCCAGCTGGTCAAAGGTGACGCGGTTGCCATTCCCCAATACTCCTACACCGAACACACCCGTATGAGTGAAGTGACTCCGTTTGCCCCGCGCCGGGTGATCATTCTGGAAGGGATCCTGCTGCTGACCGACAGCCGTCTGCGGGATCTGATGGATGCCTCCATCTTTATGGATACCCCGCTCGACATCTGCCTGCTGCGCCGTCTGGTGCGTGATGTGCAGGAGCGGGGCCGTACCATGGACTCCGTGCTCAAGCAGTATCAGAAGACGGTGCGTCCGATGTTCCTGCAGTTTATCGAGCCGTCCAAACAGTATGCCGATGTGATCGTGCCTCGTGGTGGCAAGAACCGCATCGCCATCGACATGCTCAAGGCGCGTATCCGCCACATGTTGATCGGTTAAGATGAAACAAGCCGGGTGATGCCCGGCTTTTTTAAAAGCACAATTTGTCAGGAGAGTCGCCCAATGCGTCTGTGTGATACCGATATTGAACGCCATCTGGATGAAGGCAAGATCGTCATTGAGCCACGGCCCGGGGTAGAGCGGATCAGTGGTGTCAGTGTCGATGTGCTGCTGGGTAACGAGTTTCGGGTGTTTCGCGATCATACCGCGCCCTATATCGATCTGAGCGGTCCGAGCAGCGAGATGGCCGATGCCATCGATCGGGTGATGAGTGACGAGATCCACATCCCCGATGGTGAAGCCTTCTACCTTCACCCGGGTCAGCTGGCGCTGGCGGTGACCTACGAATCCGTCACCCTGCCGGCCGATATCGTCGGCTGGCTGGATGGCCGCTCGTCACTGGCACGCCTGGGTTTGATGGTGCACGTGACGGCGCACCGGATCGATCCGGGTTGGTCCGGTCGCATCGTGCTGGAGTTCTACAACGGCGGCAAACTGCCGCTGGCGTTGCGTCCGAAGATGAAGATCGGCGCCTTGAACTTCGAGATGCTCTCCGGCGTCGCGGCCCGTCCCTACAACAAGCGGGAAAATGCCAAGTACAAGAGCCAGCAGGGCGCCGTTGCCAGTCGCATCAATCAGGACTGATAACTGGCAACACGGCAACGATTCAAGGGAGCACAAGGTGCTCCCTTTTTGCATCTGGAATCAAACGGATATGGGGTTGATGGTGCTGGTCGGATGAGATTGGCGGGGTGGGGACGTTTTATCACCACTTTTGCCCGTTTTTCTGTTATAAAAACGTCATAAAAATGAAATTATTGGCTTAATTGTCAGCTATTTTTGCCCTTTCCCGCAATCATTAGCGGCTTTAATTAATCGATGGCAAGCCGCATGAGGACTGGCTCTAGGATATTTTTTTCCAAAAAGCTCTTTTTTTTTATGGCTGAAATATTTCAATGGTGGCTATGGTGTTGGCCGCCATCTGGCATAATCCGCCGCAACTCATAAACAGGCTTTTTTTTATGTTTGAAATGTTTAGTGGTTTGGGTTTGTGGTGGTCAATCGGTTTGGTATTGGCCGTTTTTTTTGTGCTTGCCTATGAATTTATCAACGGCTTTCACGATACCGCCAACGCGGTAGCAACGGTTATCTATACCAAGGCGATGCCAGCTCACCTGGCGGTCGTTGCATCGGGGATCTTCAACTTTTTTGGCGTCATGTTCGGCGGTCTGGGTGTGGCCTATGCCATTGTCCATCTGCTGCCCATCGACCTGCTGCTTGGGATGGACTCCACCCAAGGGTTGATCATGGTCTTCTCCTTGCTGTTTTCCGCCATTGTGTGGAACCTGGGCACCTGGTTCTTCGGGATCCCGGCCTCCAGTTCACATACCTTGATCGGTTCCATTCTGGGGGTCGGCGGCGCCTATGCTTGGATCACCCATAAACCGGTGACAGAAGGGATTAACGTGGGCAAAGCGATCGACATCATGCTTTCCCTCATCATCTCTCCCACCATCGGCTTCATCATCGCGGCGCTGCTGCTGCTGGCGATGAAGCGCATCTGGACCAGCAACAAGATCCACAAAACGCCGGAAGAGCGCCAGCTGGTGGATGGCAAGAAACACCCGCCGTTCTGGGCGCGTCTGACCCTGGTGGCCTCGGCCATGGGCGTCAGCTTCGTACACGGCTCCAACGATGGCCAGAAGGGCATCGGTCTGGTGATGCTGGTGCTGATCTGTATGGCGCCCGCCTATTTCGCACTGGACATGAACAGCCGCGCCTATGATCTGGACCGGACCCAGGATGCCAACCAGCGCATCATGGAGATCTACCAGCGCAACCAGTCCGCCCTCTCTGGCGTCATCAACTTCTCTGCACCGGCAACGGCTCAGGAAGAGCTGATGACTCACTGCTCCGCAGATGGCGTGCTGCAGGCGATGGCCACCCTGGATGCCCGTCTGGGTGCCGTGCGTACTTATGATCAGATGAGCCTGACCGACCGCCGCGAAGTGCGTCGTCTGCTGCTCTGTATCGATGACACCGCCCGCAAGGCTGCCAAGCTGCCGCTGCCCGCCAAGGAGCTGACCGATCTGGCCAAATGGCGCAAGGATCTGACCGCGACCGCTGAATACGCACCGACCTGGGTGATCGTCTCCATCGCGCTGGCGCTCGGTTGCGGCACCATGGTGGGCTGGCGTCGTATCGTCCATACCGTGGGCGAGAAGATCGGCACCACCGGCATGACCTACAGCCAGGGCATTGCGGCCCAGATCACTGCTGCTACCTCCATCGGGGTTGCCAGTCTGACTGGTATGCCGGTGTCCACCACCCACATCCTCTCTTCTGCGGTGGCGGGTACCATGGTAGCCAACAAATCCGGCCTGCAGAGCCAGACCATCAAGACCATCCTGATGGCCTGGGTGTTGACCCTGCCGTTGACCATGCTGCTCTCCGGTGGCCTGTTTATCGTCAGCCACCATCTGTTTGGTGGATAATATCGTTATTTTTTAAGGGCCTGCGGGCCCTTTTTATTGGCTCTGTCCCTATTACGTGTTGAAAGGCTAATCTTGAAGTAGGCCATCACCATTAGGTCTACCATCATGGATACCCCAGCCTTTCAACACCTGTTGTC
>NZ_JRJY01000030.1:0-1121 GCF_000801015.1 Aeromonas sp. ZOR0001
GCTACAACACCAGCACCTACGGTACGGCCACCTTCACGGATAGCGAAACGCAGGCCGTCGTCCATCGCGATCGGAGCAATCAGGGTAACAACCATTTTGATGTTGTCGCCCGGCATTACCATCTCTACGCCTTCCGGCAGTTCGATGGTACCGGTCACGTCGGTAGTACGGAAGTAGAACTGCGGACGGTAGCCTTTGAAGAACGGGGTATGACGACCACCTTCTTCTTTGGACAGCACGTACACTTCAGATTCGAACTTGGTGTGCGGCTTGATAGAACCCGGCTTGGCCAGTACCTGACCACGCTCTACGTCTTCACGCTTAACACCACGCAGCAGCGCGCCGATGTTCTCGCCTGCACGACCTTCGTCCAGCAGCTTACGGAACATTTCAACACCGGTACAGGTGGTAGAAACGGTATCTTTGATACCAACGATTTCTACAGTCTCACCTACTTTAACGATACCGCGCTCTACACGACCGGTAACTACGGTACCACGGCCAGCGATAGAGAATACGTCTTCGATAGGCATCAGGAACGGCTGGTCAATCGCGCGCTCCGGCTCCGGGATGTAGGTATCCAGGTGGCCAGCCAGCTCGATGATCTTCTCTTCCCACTGAGCGTCGCCTTCCAGCGCTTTCAGTGCGGAACCACGAACTACCGGCAGGTCATCACCCGGGAAGTCGTACTCGGTCAGCAGTTCACGAACTTCCATCTCTACCAGTTCGAGCAGCTCTTCGTCATCAACCATGTCACACTTGTTCATGAACACGATCATGTACGGGATACCAACCTGACGACCCAGCAGGATGTGCTCACGAGTCTGCGGCATCGGGCCGTCAGTCGCTGCTACTACCAGGATCGCGCCGTCCATCTGGGCAGCACCGGTGATCATGTTTTTAACGTAGTCGGCGTGACCCGGGCAATCTACGTGGGCGTAGTGACGGGTAGCGGTGTCGTATTCTACGTGGGAGGTGTTGATGGTGATACCACGCTCACGCTCTTCCGGTGCCTTGTCGATCTGGTCGAAGGCGAAAGCTTTACCACCGAAGTGCTTGGCCAGCACGTTGGTGATAGCTGCAGTCAGGGTGGTTTTACCGTGGTCAACGTGGCCGATGGT
>NZ_JRJY01000079.1:0-32266 GCF_000801015.1 Aeromonas sp. ZOR0001
ATGACCTCTACTTTTGAGTGCTCCAAAAAATGGGGGGATTACCCTAACAGGTCCTATTGGTTGGGTCATCTCAGGGGTTTGGGCTGCAGTTGACCTAGCTGGACCTGCTTATAAAGTGACAATTCCGTGTGTGATACATGTTGCCATGTTGAGGAAGAAATTAAGCTCTCTTACTTGCAGTAAATGCGAAACAATACTAACTGATACAACGATGAAATTTTGCCCAGAGTGTGGTCAATCTACAGCTGCATAAAGAACAAAACGGCAACCGAGGTTGCCGTTTTTCTTTCTATTTCGGATGACTATTACCGTGGATTAACCCACCCGCTTGGCCAGCCAAGCTTCGGCGGCAGTCAGGGCTGCTTCTACCTGCTCCCGGGCGACGCCGCCTTTGGCGACCCGCTTGGCCAGGGTCGCTTCCAGCTCCAGATTGGGGTAGACGTCGAACTCGATCACCGGGCTGAAGCGCTGGAACTCGCCGATGGAGAGCTCCTCCAGCGGTTTGCCCATGCTGATGGCGAATACCACGGTTTCGCCGACGATATGGTGCGCTTCACGGAACGGGATCCCCTTGGCTACCAGATAGTCCGCCAGCTCGGTGGCGTTGGCGTAGCCGCCTTGGGCCGCTGCCATGGTGCGCTCGCCATTGACCTTCAGATCGATCAGCACCAGCGCCGCCATGTCGAGACAGTCGTGCCAGGTGTCGAGGGCATCGAACAGCCCTTCCTTGTCTTCCTGCATGTCCTTGTTGTAGGCCAGTGGCAGCGCCTTGAGGCTCATCAACATGCCCATCTGGGCGCCGACCACCCGGCCGGTCTTGCCGCGGATCAGCTCCAGCGCATCGGGGTTCTTCTTTTGCGGCATCAGCGACGAGCCGGAGGTCACTGCATCGGAGAGCTCGACAAAGCCCGCCTCGCCGGTGTTGTAGAAGATGAGGTCTTCGGCAAAGCGCGACAGGTGGGTCATGGAGAGGGACGCCACGTGCATCAGCTCTACCACGTGATCCCGATCGGAGACCGAATCCAGACTGTTGCGGGTGGCGCCGCTAAAGCCCATGTCGAGCGCCAGCGCTTCACGGTCGATGGCATAGGCAGTGCCTGCCAGCGCGCCGCAGCCGAGCGGGCTGGTGTCGAGGCGCTTCAGCGCATCCTGCAGGCGGGAGTAGTCCCGCTCCAGCATCTCCACATAGGCCAGCGCCCAGTGGGCGTAGGTGACCGGCTGGGCCCGCTGCAGGTGGGTGTAACCCGGCAGCACCGCCGCCTGATTGGCGCGGGCGGAGGCCACCAGCCCCTGTTGCAGGGCGGTAATGGAGCCGAGCAGCAGCTCGCCCTGTGCCTTGCACCAGAGTTTCAGGTCGGTGGCGACCTGATCGTTGCGCGAGCGGCCGGTGTGCAGCTTCTTGCCGAGATCGCCGACGGCGGCAATAAGCGCGCTCTCGACCCAGGAGTGGATATCTTCGGCGTCCGAACTCAGGATCTGCCGGGGATCCTGCTGCACCGAGGCGAGCAGCACCTCCATCGCCTGTTGCAGTTTGCCCTGCTCATCGGCGGTCAATACGCCCACTTTCACCAGCGCTTTGGCCCAGGCCATGGAGCCCTGAATATCCTGCTCCGCCAAGCGGTAATCGAACCGCAGCGAATCGTTGAACTGCTTGAACCGGCTATCGGCTCCCTGACTGAAGCGTCCACCCCAAAGTGCCATACTGCTCTCCTTGAATGCGTTGTCGGTAGGCGTTTACGCCTGCCGTACTCGCGCGGCCTCTTGGCCTGCGCGCAGAAATCTTGCCCTGTATTTTCCTGAATAACAGTGCGGTGGTGATGAGTGCTGTTGCCGTTGAACACGTCAAATCCAGCAACTGCGAATCGGTTCCCTCTCCCTCTGGGAGAGGGCTAGGGTGAGGGTAATTCCCCCCTCATCCCCGCCCCTTCTCCCGCAAGGGGAGAAGGGAGAAAATACGTCAGCATCATATTCACACAGCCCCTGTTATCTCACAGAAGCGGCCGGGGCGCTGCCGCTTTTGTCACACCCGCCGATGATGGGTCAGGGGCTATGCCCTCTGCCTGTAGAAGAGGGGGCCATGCCCCCTCAACGGAATCAACGGGTTATCGCGCTTGCTTAACCGTGGGTGTGGTCGCCACCGATGGCTTGATGCTGCTCCTTCATGGCGCGGATCCGGCTGGCCAGGGTGTAGAGACGGATAAAGCCTTCGGCATGGCTCTGGTCATACACTTCATCGGCGCCGAAGGTGGCGAAATCTTCGGAGTAGAGGCTGTTCGGCGACTTCTTCTGCACAGCGGTGACCTGACCCTTGTACATCTTCAGCACCACTTCACCATCCAGATCTTCGGCGATGGCGTTGGCAGAGGCGAGGATCGCTTTGCACAGCGGGGTGAACCAGCGGCCGTCATAGACCAGATGGGAGAACTCGGCACCCAGCTTCTCCCGCCAGGCGCGGGTCGGGCGATCCAGTACCAGCTCTTCCACGGCGCGCAGCGCGGCGACCATCACGGTACCGCCCGGGGTCTCGTAGCAGCCGCGGGACTTCATCCCCACCATCCGGTTTTCGGTGATGTCGATGCGGCCCACGCCGTGCTTGCCGGCACGCTCGTTCAGGGTCATCAGGATCTGGTGCGGGCTGAGCGGCTGGTCGTCAACGGCCACCACTTCACCCTGCGCCACGGTCAGCTTGACGTACTCCGGCTGATCCGGTGCCTGTTCGGCCGGTACGGTCCACTGCCAGACCGCTTCAGAGGGCTCGTTCCAGGTGCTCTCCAGCTCGCCACCCTCGGTGGAGATGTGCCAGGCGTTGGCGTCGCGGCTGTAGATCTTCTTCAGGGTCGCCTTGCAGGGGATGTTGCGGGTCTCCAGATAGGAGAGCAGGTCTTCCCGGGAGCGCATGTCCCAGATCCGCCACGGGGCGATCACTTTCAGCTGGGGCGCCAGCGCGGCGACCGCGCCTTCGAAACGCACCTGATCGTTACCCTTGCCGGTGCAACCGTGGGAGATGGCATCGGCCCCTTCCGCCAGCGCCGCTTCGACCATCGCCTTGGCGATCACCGGACGTGCCATGGAGGTGCCCAGCAGATAGGTGCCCTCATAGACGGCGCCGGTCTTCAGGGTCGGGTAGACGTACTCTTTGACGAACTCTTCCCGCAGATCCTTGATGATGCACTTGGTGGCGCCGGAGGCGATCGCCTTCTGCTCGATCCCTTCCAGATCGTCGCGCTCCTGACCGACGTCGGCCACAAAGGCGATGATTTCGGCGTCATAGTGCTCTTTCAGCCAGGGAATGATGGCCGAGGTATCCAGTCCACCCGAGTAAGCCAGTACGATCTTGTTGATTCCGCTCATGTTACTTCTCTCCGTGATGATTCGATGATGATTCAATAAAAGGGTCGTGATTCAGGTTGAGTGCCGCGTTACTTGCCGCCGAGAAGGGTCAGCAACACGGCGTTCTGGATATGCATCCGGTTTTCGGCCTCGTCCATGATGAGGGAGGCGGGGCCATCCATCACCTGCGAGGTGATCTCCAGCTCCCGGTGCGCCGGTTGGCAATGCAGCACGTGCTGGATGCCGGTGCGGTCGAGCAGGGCCTGGTTGATCTGGTAAGGCATAAAGAGGTCTTTGACCTGCTCCATCGGGGTATTGTCGCCCATGGAGACCCAGGTATCTGTGTAGGCCACGTCAAACCCTTCGATATCCGCCACGTCATCGCTGATGTGGATGGTTGCCCCCGACTTGGCCGCCAGCGCCTGCGCTTGCAGGAAGATCTGGGTATCCGGGCCGTGGCCTTTCGGGCAGATCAGGGTGACGTCGGTGCCCAGAGTCGCCCCCAGCAGCAGCAGAGAGTGGCTGACGTTGTTGCCATCACCGAGGTAGGCAAGCTTCACCTTCGACAGGTCGTCGTAGTGCTCGGCAATGGTCATAAAGTCGGCCAGCCCCTGACAGGGGTGGTAGAGGTTGCACAGGCTGTTCACCACCGGCACTGTGCCGTGCTCCGCCAGCTCGACCAAGGTCTGGTGATCGAACACCCGGGCGACAATGGCATCACACCAGCGGGACAGGTTGGCGGCGAAATCCTTCACCGACTCCCGCTTGCCCAGCGCGCCGTTCTGCTGATCCAGATAGACGCTGTGGCCGCCCAGCTTGGCGATGCCGATGTCGAAAGTGACCCGGGTGCGCAGGGAGGGTTTCTCGAACAGGGTGACCACGCTCTTGCCGGCCAGCGCCTGGCTGTACTTCTTCGGGTCGGCCTTGACCGCTTTGCCCAGCGCAATCAGCGCTTCAATCTGGGCTTTGTTCAGATCACTGTCTTTCAGAAGATGTTGCATCGGATGTTCCTTGTTCCGGTGGAGATCAAATAGCTACCTGGGTGCCGACCGCGCCGCCAGCCAGCAGCTTGAGCAGCTGATCCGGGTAGCGCCAGCTGGCGACACAGACCGGCTTGCCGAGGGTCTCGGCGGCGTGCAGGGCCGCTTCTACCTTGACCGCCATACCATCGCGGATCACCCCTTTCTCCATCAAATCCAGCGCGGTCAGCTTGTCGAGCTGGGGCACCAGCTTGCCCTTGCCATCAAGGATGCCGCTCACGTCGGAGAGCATCACCAGATCGGCACCGAGCGCCTCGGCAATGGCGGTGGCTGCCTGATCCGCATTGACGTTCATCAGCTGCCCCTCGGCGGTGATGCCGATGGAGCTCACTACCGGCAGGAAGCCCTGACCGAGGATGCCCGCCACCAGCGCAGGGTTGCCCGGCTTGCACTCGCCGACCGCGCCGAGATCCGGGTCGAGCTGGGTCACCTGACAGAGGCCGCCGTCGGCGAGGCAGAGCCCCACCGCCGGAATACCGGTGGCGATTGCCTTGGCCATCATCTGCTTGTTGGCCGTCCCTGCCAGCGCCCCGGCAATAAAGGGGATCTGCTCGAACGGGGTTACCCGCAGGCCATTCTTCTTGGTGGAGGTGAGACCCAGCCCCTTGAGCAGGTCATCCACCAGACAGCCACCGCCGTGCACCAGCACCAGCGGACGGTGCTGATCGTCGAGAAAGGTTTTGAGGGTGGCGAACAGGGCGGTCAGCGCCTCGTCGTTCTCGATAAGGGCGCCGCCCAGCTTGATTACCAACGTCTGTTTGTCCATGTCCGAGATCCTTCCTAAGTCCTTAAATCAGGCCGGTGGCCGGTTCAAATCCAAATTTGATATTTATGCACTGAATGGCTTGCGAGGCGGCGCCCTTGAGCAGGTTGTCGATGGCAGAGACCACCACCAGCATGTTGCCCTGCTGTTGCCAGGCAATGTCGCAGTAAGGGGTGCCCACGACGCCGCGAATGGATGGCATCTGGCCGGTGAGGCGCACCAGCGGCTTGCCTTCATAAGCCTTGAGGAAGGCCTGATCCACCTGAGTGGGGGTGACGCCGTCCGCCAGCTGCACATAGATGGTGGCCAGAATGCCGCGCACATAGTTGCCAAGGTGGGGCTGGAACAGCACCTCCTTGCCGAGGTGATGGCTGATCTCCGGCTGGTGTCTGTGATTGAAGGTGCCGTAGGGATTGAGGCTCACTTCGCAGAAGCTGGTGTTGATGGCGGCCTTGCGCCCGGCGCCGGAGACCCCGGAGACGGCGTTGATGATGGGCTGCCACCCCTTGGCAATCAGGCCATCCTGCTGCAGCGGCTTGAGGGCGCACAGCGATGCGGTCGGGTAGCAACCGGGCACGGCAATCAGCTGGGCGCTGGCGATGGCATCGGCGTTCCACTCCGCCAGGCCATAGACGGCCTGATCCAGCCACTGCTCGCTGTCGTGGGTGAAGCCGTAGAAGCTGTCGTAAAAGCCCTGATCCTTGACCCGGAAGGCGCCGGAGAGATCGAACACCGGCAGCCCCTTGGCGAGAAACTTGGGTGCCAGCTCGGCGCTCACCTCGTGGGCGGTGGCCAGCAGCACCAGATCGGCCTGGGTCAGGATCCGGGTCATGCCGTCGTCGTCCAGCGGCAACAGCGGCTGATCGAGGGCTCCGACCCACTGGGGATGCAGGGAAGAGAAGCGCTTGTGGGCATCCTGACTGCCGGCGGAGACATAGAGGCCGAACAGCTTGAGTTGTGGATGGTTCTGTACCAGTGCGGCCAGTTCGGCTCCCGCGTAGCCACTGGCACCGACGATAACGGTGTTAAGCATGTTGAATATTCCAAGTCAGAGTTCGAGATTCACAGCATGACGCTGCAGTGCACAAGGGTGTTCGAGCGCCCCTTTGCACAAGTGCGGAGGGGCAATTCAGGCGGGTGTGTGTCGTCGGTTATAGATCAGGTGACAGAACATTAACTTTCCCTTACAACTAGAAGCCTTTGTTGATGAGCCAGATATTCAGGTAAAATTACAGAATATTCATGCACTCACTTTGCATTTGTATTTTCTAACAGAAACATTCCGGGGACGCAAGGAGGAGCTGATGGCCAATCTGGATTTTTTTTCACTTTATAAGAATATTATTGCGATTCCCTCTATCAGCAGCACGGATCCCAAGTGGGATCAGAGCAACGAGGCTGTGATCCGGCTGCTGGCCGACTGGTTCGGTCAGCTCGGTTTTCAGTGCGAGGTGACGGCGCTCCCCGAACTGCCGGGCAAGTTCAATCTGGTGGCGACGATCGGTCAGGGGGAGGGTGGCTTGCTGCTGGCGGGCCACACAGATACGGTGCCGTTCGATGAGGGGGGGTGGAGCAAGGATCCCTTCAAGGTGACCGAAGAGGGCAACCGTCTCTATGGCCTCGGCACCATCGATATGAAGGGCTTCTTCGCCTTTATCGTGGAGGCGCTCAAAGATATTGACCTCACCAAGCTGACCAAGCCGCTGCGTATCCTCGCTACCGCCGACGAAGAGACCACCATGGCGGGGGCCCGCGCCATCGCCGCGGCGGCCGAGCTGAAACCCGACTACGCCGTGATTGGCGAGCCGACCGGGCTGGTGCCTGTGGTGGCCCACAAGGGACATATGTCGGAGGCGATCCGTATTACCGGCAAGAGCGGTCACAGCTCGGATCCCGCCAACGGCGTCAACGCCATGGAGATCATGCACAAGGCGATGGGGCAGGTGCTGCGCTTGCAGCAGGATCTGAAAGATCGCTACGCCGACCACCGCTTTGCCGTGCCGCAGCCGACCCTTAACCTGGGTTATATTCAGGGCGGCGACAGCCCGAACCGCATCTGCGGCTGCTGCGAGCTGCATATCGACCTGCGACCCACTCCGCAGGTGGGGCCGGATGAGTTGATGGGGATGCTCAAAGAGGCGCTGTCACCCATCGAGATCCACCAGCCGGGCTGCCTGCATCTGCAACATCTGCACGAGCCTATTCCCGCCTACGCCTGCGCCGACGACTCTCTGCTGGTGCGCGAAGCTGAGAAGGCGAGCGGTCGCGCCGCCGAGTCGGTCAACTACTGCACCGAGGCGCCGTTTATCCAGCAGCTTGGCTGCGAGACCATAGTGATGGGGCCCGGTCATATCACCCAGGCGCACCAGCCGGATGAGTATCTAGACCTCTCCTTCGTCAAGCCGACCACCTCGGTGTTGCAACACCTGATCAGACGTTTTTGCCTGTAGCGGCGGCGGTGAAAGGGGCGTAAAAACTGTAAGTAAGTTACATAACAAGCCGGTTGTGGAGTGGTGAGGGAAATACATGTTCTGAATCGGCCTGTTATTTGACCTTGCGCAGACAATCTGGGTAGATTGTCACCCTAAGATGACGGAGCATATGTTGTAATCGCACAACAATAAGTGAGGTCGTCTAGCACCCCGGATGGGTGTCAGGCACCAACAAGATAAGGATGTGGAATGAACGAAAAGTACGCCGCACTACGCGCCAACGTAGGTATGCTGGGTCAGCTGCTGGGTAAATCCATCAAGGATCATCAGGGTCAGGCCTTTCTCGACAAGATCGAAACCATTCGCCAATTGGCCAAGTCCTCCCGCAAGGGCAATGAATCAGACCGGGAACGTCTGCTCGATACCCTGCGCACCCTGAGCGATGATGAACTGCTGCCGGTGGCCCGCGCCTTCAGCCAGTTCCTCAATCTGGCCAACGTGGCGGAACAGTTCCACACCATCTCCCGTCGCTGCGAAGAGCAGGTCTGTACCCCGGATCCGCTGGAGCAGATGTTCGACAAACTGAAAGCGTCCAACCTGTCGCAAGAGGCCATCATTCAGGCCGTGCGCGAGCTGGATATCGATCTGGTGCTGACCGCTCACCCCACCGAGGTGACCCGTCGCACCCTGATCCACAAGCATGTGCAGCTCAACGACTGCCTCGAGGCGCTGGAGCTCTCCGACCTGCTGCCCCGCGAGCGGGACAAGATCCTCAATCGCATCGAGCAGCTCATCAATCAGGCGTGGCACACCAACGAGATCCGCGAACAGCGCCCGACTCCGGTCGACGAGGCCAAGTGGGGCTTCGCCGTGGTGGAGAACAGCCTGTGGCCAGCCATTCCTGAATTCATGCGCAATCTGGACGAGCGTCTGCAACACCATCTGGGTGTGCGGCTACCGCTGGATGCCGCGCCGGTCAAGTTCACCTCCTGGATGGGCGGTGACCGTGACGGCAACCCCTTCGTCACCGCCAAGGTGACTGCCGAAGTGCTGGAGCTGGGTCGCTGGATGGCGGTGAGCCTGTTCTACAAAGACATCAAGGAGCTTACCTCCGAGCTCTCCATGTCCGACTGTACCGACGCCGTGCGCGCTCGCGTTGGCGATCACCCCGAGCCCTACCGTGCGCTGGTGCGCGAGCTGCGTGAAGCGCTGCGCGAAACCAAGGAGCACCTCACCGCCAAGGTGCAAGGCCAGGCTAGCGAGAGCCAGGATCTGGTCAAGACTACCGCCCAGCTGCGCGAGCCGCTGGAGCTCTGCTACCACTCACTGCACGCCTGCGGCATGGGCAACATCGCCGATGGCATGCTGCTGGACGTGCTGCGCAAGGTCGCCTGTTTCGGCATCCATCTGGTCAAGCTGGATATCCGTCAGGATGGCGAACGTCACGGGCTGGTCTTCTCCGAGCTGACCCGCTATCTGGGTCTGGGTGACTACGCCGAGTGGAGTGAAGATGACAAGCAGGCCTTCTTGCTCAACGAACTGAACTCCCGCCGCCCGCTCATTCCCCACGACTGGGAGCCGAGCGCCGAGGTGCGCGAGACGCTGGATACCTGTCAGGTCATCGCCCAGCACGACCCCGATGCGTTCGGTATCTACATCATCTCCATGGCCGGTGCGCCGTCCGACGTGCTGTCGGTGCAACTGCTGCTCAAAGAGGCAGGCTGCAAGTTCCGCATGCCGGTCGCTCCGCTGTTTGAAACCCAGGATGACCTGATGGCAGGCACCGCCGTGATGGAGCGTCTGCTCTCGGTGGACTGGTATCGCGGCTACATTCAGGGCCGTCAGTTCGTGATGATCGGTTACTCCGACTCTGCCAAGGATGCGGGCATGATGGCCGCAGGCTGGGCCCAGTACGCCGCCATGGAATCCCTGGTGGGACTTGCCGAAGCCAACAATATTCGCCTCACCCTGTTCCATGGCCGTGGCGGTACCGTCGGTCGTGGTGGTGCGCCTGCCCATCAGGCGATCCTCTCCCAGCCGCCGGGATCCCTGCGCGGCGGTCTGCGTACCACTGAACAGGGGGAGATGATTCGCTTCAAGTTCGGTCTGCCGAAAGTGGCGATCAAGAGTCTGGAGCTCTACACCAGCGCCGTGCTGGAAGGGAACCTGCTACCGCCGCCCAAGCCTAAAGAGTGCTGGCGCGAGGTGATGGAACAGCTGGCCGCCGACTCCTGCGATCACTACCGCAGTATCGTGCGCGGTCATCCGGACTTCGTCCCTTACTTCCGTGCCGCTACCCCGGAGATGGAGCTCGGCAAGCTGCCGCTCGGCTCCCGTCCCTCCAAGCGCAAGCCCAATGGCGGCGTCGAGAGCCTGCGCGCCATTCCGTGGATCTTCGCCTGGACCCAGAACCGCCTGATGCTGCCGGCCTGGCTCGGTGCCCACAAGGCGCTGCAACAGGCCATCGATGGCGGCAAGCTGGCCGTGCTGGAAGAGATGAGCGCCCAGTGGCCCTTCTTCCGCACTCGCCTTGAGATGCTGGAGATGGTGTTCCTCAAGGCGGACGTCTGGCTTGCCGAGTACTACGACACCCGTCTGGTGCCGCAGGAGCTGTGGGGCCTTGGCAAACAGCTGCGTCAGGAGCTCGCCGAATCGATCGAGGTGGTGCTGAAACTGAGCCCGCGCGGGGATCTGCTGGAGGATCAGCCCTGGATCAAGGAGTCCATCAAGCTGCGCAACCCCTACACTGACCCGCTCAACGTGCTGCAGGCCGAGCTGCTCAACCGCTCCCGCAACCACCCGGAGACCCTGCACCCCGAGCTGGACAAGGCGCTGATGGTCACCATCGCCGGTATTGCCGCAGGTATGCGTAATACGGGTTGATTACCAGTCCAGGCCAACAGGCTTCAGCGATATCCATCAAGCCAAAGGGCGCCGACAAGGCGCCCTTTGTTGTTTCTACGATCTCGCTTGGTTTACAGGTTGTCTCTATGGGGTTGCCGCTGCCAGCGCGGCTATCTCGCCGCCGCTGATAAGCGGCAGGTTGCGGCTGAACTGCTCCACCGGCCAGTCCCACCAGGCGATGGCGTTGAGACGGGCGATGGTGTCGTCGTCGAAGCGGTAGCGGATCACCTTGGCGGGGTTGCCGCCGACCACGGCGTAGGCGGGCACGTCACCGGTGACCACAGAGCGGGCGGCGATGATGGCACCGTTGCCTACCTTGACCCCCGGCATGATCAGAGCGTCATAGCCAATCCAGACATCGTTGCCGATGACGGTATCGCCCTTGTAGGGGAGGCTGCCCGGGGTGGGTGCGGCATGCTCCCAGCCATTGCCGAAGATAAAGAAGGGGTAGGTGGAGAAGCCGGAGGTCTGGTGGTTGGCGCCGTTCATGATGAACTTCACCCCGCGGGCGATGGCGCAGAACTTGCCGATGATGAGCTTGTCGCCGATGAAGGGGAAGTGGTAGAGGACGTTGCGCTCGAAGCCCGCCGAATCCTCCGGGTCGTCGTAATAGGTGTAGTCACCCACCTCGATATTGGGCCCCTTGATGGTGTTCTTGATAAAGCACACCTGGGGAAAGCCGTTCATGGGGTGGGGATTGGCGGGATCGGGTCCGTGCATCTGGTCTCCTTGGATGGGCCGGGCTAGAGCGCCGGGAAGTAGCAGGCGCTCATGTCGATGGGGTGATCGGGGCAATTGGGCAGATAGAACTGCCAGCCCGCATCGGAGAAAGCGCGCAGTTCGGTTTCGACAAACTTGATGGCGAGGCTCAGGGCCTGCAGGCTGTCGATGCCGTAGATAAAGGTCTTGTCGCTCAGCCCTGCCAGCTTCACCTTGCAGCGCCAGTCACCGCTGGCGGACTTGGGATCCGGCTCGGGGGCCTTGATGGCGATCTTGAGGGTGAGCTGTTCCCCTTCGGTGCTGATAGCGTCGAAGCGGGCGGTAACGATGGCGTTTTTCATCTGGCGATTCCTTTTCCGTGGTACAGCCCCTGCGGTTGCGGGTGGCTGGCTCCCTGATGGCTGATGAGGTGAAAACTGGACTCAGGACGGCCAGCGTAAATGAACTTGTGAGTTGAAACAATGGGATATGCGCGACCGGGTGAGGGGGCTTTCGCCGCCGTGAGCGAGCGTAGTGGCGGGAGTAGCAACGCGCTGGCCACCTGTGGTGGCCGAGAGGCTGGCGGGCTGCTAGATGTAAAGGATTGTTGGCTGTGGCCGCAGATTTTTCTGCGCTGCCGATGAGGGCGAGTGAGTCCTCTTGAGGCAGAATATCTCCCCCCTGTTTGACGTTGAAGTACAGGAGTCTCCGTGGCGCTTTCGGTAACCCAGCTTTATGAAGTGATGGCCCAGCTGCCAGATCCCGTCTTTATCCTCAGTGAAGATGGCTATTACGTGGAATATATCGGCGGCATAGAGCAGCAATCCTATCACGATGGTAATCCGCTGGCGGGCAAGCAGCTGGCCGATGTGCTGCCACCCGAGATGGCCATATGGGTCAAGGCGCAGGTAGCCGAATCGCTGGCGAGCGGTCAGGTGCGAGTGGTGGAGTATGAGCTCTCAGCAGCCGAGGTGGGGGGGATCAATGCCGCCGCCGGGCCGCAAGGGATACAGCGTTTCGAGGGCAAGATTGCGCCGCTGCCCTCTCTCTATGACGGCAAGCGGGCGGTGGCCTGGGTGACCCGCAATATCACCCGCCAGTACGAGTTGCAGCAGCGACTGCTGCGCCAGAGTGAAACCGACCAGCTGACTGGCCTCCATAACCGCCGGTTCTTCTTCGAGCACTGCCAGCCGTTGCGGGCAGGGGAGGCCCCCTGCGGTCTTATCATGCTCGACATCGATCACTTCAAGCAGATCAACGATCACTACGGCCATCAGCAGGGAGATCGGGCCTTGCAGCGCTTCAGTAGTTGTATCGATGCCCTGTTGCGGGCGGACGATCTCTTTGTACGCAGCGGTGGCGAGGAGTTTCTGATCCTGCTGCCGCGGATCGATGAAGCCGGTTTGCAGCAGATGGCGGAACAGATCCGCGCCGCCGTCGAAGCGCTGCCTGCCGATCCGGTCGCCATCACGGTCAGTCTGGGCACAACCCTGGTGCAGCCGGAGGAGGAGATCAATCAGGCGCTGGCCCGGGCCGACGAGTGGCTCTATCGGGCCAAGCGGGCAGGCCGTAACCGGGTGGCGCACTGCCCGGCAGGTTGAGAATGCCACCCCGGTCGCAGTGGGAAATAGCCTGCGCTTTTACCCTGAATAAATTGGCTGACATCACTGTCAATTAGTAGAAAAGTTGGCCGTATTATTTAACTCATATTCCACAGCTTAAGGTGTTAATATTATTGGCCTGAACGCTGGTCTTATTTGTGTTGTTGGGCAACAGCATGAGGTTTTATCGGTATGTTATCAAACAGGCGTGAATCTGGTTTTGGGTGACGAATGTGATACATCCTGTTGTCTTTTGAAACATTCCGATTCAAACAGTCATGAATTATTAACCTTGACCCGGATAGCGATTTCAACGATGGTAGCGTGGCAGCTCCGTTTCTCTCCGGTGGCCCTGTTGGCCGCTGGCGGCGTTGTTTTTTCATGTGCATGGCGATATGCAAAGACATATCTCCAGCCTGTTATTCGGGCCAATAAAAATAATGATGACAGACTAATAAGGTATATATTGCAATGAGTGTTTCTATTGCTGAAAAGAGTAACCCTGTTTCAAAATTGAAATGGGAGAAAAGCGATTCGGTATGGACCATGGGCCTATATGCCACTGCTGTCGGTGCCGGTACGTTATTTCTCCCTATTACTGTTGGCAGTAATTCTCCGGTTATTTTGCTATTTATTTTATTGCTGGCTTTTCCGCTCTCTTATTATTCCCACCGGGCATTGAGCCGCTTTGTGCTCTCCAGCTCCCACAAGGAGGGGGATATCACCCATGTGGTGGAGGAGCACTTCGGTGCCAAGGCGGGAAAACTGTTGATGCTGGTCTATCTGATGGCCTTCTACCCCATCATTCTGGTCTACAGCATCTCCATCACCAACGCGATCCAGAGCTTCGTTGTTCACCAGCTGGGGGACGCCGAGCTTCCGCGCGGCTTGCTGGTGCTGGGGGTGATGCTGGGCCTGCATCTGGTGCTGCTGGCCGGCAAACAGATCGTGGTGTCGGCCATCAGCGTGCTGGCACTGCCGATGGTCGCCTTTCTGATTGGCCTCTCCATCTATCTGCTGCCCCAGTGGAGCCTCTCCTATTTCAGCGAGAGTCAAGCGGTGGACTGGCGTGATCCGGCGTTCTGGAAATCCCTCTGGCTGATCGTGCCGGTAATGGTCTTCTCCTTCAGCCATGCGCCCATTATTTCTTCCTTCAGCGCGGCGCAGAAAAAGCGTTGTCAGGAGAGTGCTGACCTGCGCGCCAAGCGGATCATCAAGTGCAGCAGTATGCTGATTTGCGGCAGCGTGCTCTTTTTCGTGGTGAGCTGCGTGATGAGTCTGAGTCAGGCTGAGATGGCGCTGGCCCGCACCGACAATATCTCCGTGCTGTCGGCGCTGGCGAACAAGTTCTCCAATCCGCTGATCGCCTATGTGGGGCCGCTTATCGCCATTCTGGCCATGTCCAAATCCTTCCTCGGCACCTCCATGGGGGTGAGCGAGGGGACGGTGAGCATGGTGAGCGGTGCCTGTCAGGGGCTGGGCCTCTCTCTCAAGGAGTCGACCATCGCCCGGGTGTCATCGGTGATCCTGTTTATGGTGACCGCCGTCATCACCTATCTGAACCCCAACGTGCTCGACATCATCGAGCGCGTCAGTGGCCCGCTGATCGCGGTGATCCTGTTTCTGCTGCCGGCCTGCTCTATCTATCGCTTGCCCGCACTCAAGCGTTATCGCGGGCCGAGTACCCTTTTTGTGTTGGTGATGGGGCTGCTTGCCATCTCGGCCCTTATCTACGATCTGCTTTGACCGGGCGGTATCCCGCACAAATCAAAAAGGGCGACCATCTGGTCGCCCTTTTTCTGTGCATCGGGGTTAGCCGAGCAGGCCGGTGGCGCTCTGGCCCGCCATCAGCAAGCCGATGGCCAGCACGCTGAACCAGACCAGGGTTGCGCTTACCAGCAGATAGCCGCTGGCGACGAACAGACCGTCCCGCTGCAACATGCCGGTGGCCAGCAGCAGGATGGCCCAGGCAGGCATGGCGTTGGTGAAGGGGATGGCGCCCAGGGGCAGCATCAGCAGCAGGGCGGCCAGCATGATCAGCAGGCCGTTGCAGCGGTTGACCGTGTTGCTGCCGGTCAGCACCAGCAGGCGCGGGCGGATAACGCGATCGACCCGGGCCAGCAGATCCGCCCCCTTGTGCAGGGTCGGCTTGAGCTGGTCGGCGGCGAAGCGGCGCTCCATCAGCATGGCAGGTAGCCAGGGCACCCGGTTGAGGGTGATGCCTATACCGATAAAAAGGATCAGCAGGCCAAACGGGGTGCTGACACCGGGGATGGAGACCGGCAACAGAAAGGGGACGGTGAGCAGCACGCAAAACAGCAGCATGCCCTGTTCGCCCACCAGCTCCAGCATCTGGCGCAGGCTGATGTGGCTTTCGTCGATGGCGTGCGCGGTGGCCCGCAGGGTATCCGCGAGGGTGGTTTGGGGGTCGTGAAGTTGCGCGGCAACCATTCCCTGATGTCCTTTTGAGTGGTGATAACGGGCCCCGATGACCCGATTTGGCGCCAGCATACGTGGCAGAGGTTAACCGTCGATGAATAGTGGCAGGGGGGCATAGCGGCGCCAGTGGGGCGGTGCGGCAGGGTTCAGGCGAGAGGGAAATCCCGCGATGAAAGTGATCCGGTACAGCCGCCGTTTAGGATGGGCCTAGGACGCCTCTGGTATGCTTTCTGCACAATCACACAGGGAGCAGGGGATGATGATGAAAAGAGCCGTGATAGCGATGATGGGGCTGTTGCTGCCACTGGGGCAGGCCTGGAGTAGCGAGGCCGCGACCACATCCGGTTGGCAGGTGACGCCGTTTTTCGGCTACAGCTCAGCCATCGACTTCGAGAAGGGTGACGAGGTGGTGCAGCCGGTGCCGCTTTCTGCATCGTTTGATTCACTGCAAGGACAGGGCTCCGGCAGCTGGGGCTTCTTTATCAGCAAGGAGGTGGATGATCCCGGCATGATCGAGCTGCTCTACAGCCATCAGTCCACCACCCTCTCTCCCGACCAGCCGGATCGCCTGACGGTCGATACCCTGCACTTTTCCGGTGCCTTGACCCTCTCTGACAACCTGATGGCGCCCTATATCGGCGCCGGGATCGGGGTGACCCATTTTGCCGCCTACGACAGCGAGGTGGCCCCTTCCATGTCGCTGGCGCTCGGGGTGCAACCGCGCCTCGCCGAGCATCTGGCCTTGCGGGCCGAGGTGCGCGGCTATGGTTCGCTGGTTAACGACAACAACCAGTTTCTCTGCAACCCGGAGCAGTGCGTGTTCAAGGTGCGCGGGGAGCTGGTAACCCAGTGGCAGGCCAATATCGGTCTTACCTTCCGCTTTTAGGTGAGGGGATTTTCCCTATGAAACAGGGGCCCTTGGGCCCCTGTTTCAGCAGCAATGTTTCGCCGTGATCGGCAATCCACCGATAGCTCTTCACGTCTCCTTGTTAGTCGGCGTCGCCCATATCGCGCAGTTTCTGCCCGCCTCCTTGGCGCCATAAAGCGCCTGATCCACCCGTTTAAACAGCGAGACTGCCGGTTCCTTGGGCTCGCGGATCCCCACTCCCAGACTGACCGTCATGGTATGGGCCGGGTCGGGGGCGATATTGCGGGTCGCAGTGAGCAGGGTGTTGGCCAGTTGCTGCAGCTCGGCTTCGTGGGCGACGGGCAGCAGCAGGGCAAACTCTTCACCCCCGACACGGGCCGCCAGCGCACCGGGCGGGCAGTGCTGTTGCAACAGCTCGCCAAACTGTTGCAACACCCGATCCCCGATATCGTGGCCGTAGTTGTCATTGATCCGCTTGAAGTGATCGAGATCCAGCAGGATGAGGGCGTGGCAAATCCCCTGTTCCAGAAACAGCTGCTGATGAAAGTAGCGCCGGTTTGGCAACCGGGTCAGATCGTCGAACAGTGCCTGTTGTCTGAGCTGGGTATTGATGTGGAAGAGGTGGTGCATGGTGCTCAGGATGCCGATGCTGCTGAGCAGGATGCCGCTGGAGCGCAGCAGATCCTCGGCATAGATGGCGAGCCAGAGTGGCTGAGCCACCAGCTCATCCATGATGTCGGCGGTGGCTCCCATGATCCACAACATCAGACCGCAGGAGAGCATGCGGTAGGTGTGGGTGGGCAGGTGGGCGCACTGCACCACCCAGAACAGGAACAGCATGGTGAGCCAGTTGATCACCTCGAAGCCAAAGCTGACGGCGTAAAAGCGCTCGTAGGGGAAGTGGGGCAGCAGCAACAGATGAAGGGCCATGATGGCCAGCATCACTATCCCCAGCAGCGCGATGTGGGCGCGATGCTCCCGGTCGAGGTGACGGTAGTGGGAGAGGCTGATGTCGAGACGATCGAACTGCATGGTGTTCCTCGGATTGGGCCTGCCATCAGCTTGCAAACAAGGGGCTGCGTAATGGCATGCCGTGGTCGGATAACAGGAAACGGCTGGTCTGTCAGTGTAAACGAGCGGGCCCGCAGCGCGCGATATCGATGACGTCAGCTTGTGGGCTGGCTCAGGGTTTGCGCACTTCTGGTGCGTGAAGTATCGCCTGCCCTGCGACAGGGCGCCCCTGGGCAGGTTAGCGCAGCTCATGCTCCAAATTGGTGCATTGATGATGTATGATCTTTCTAATGCAATGATTTAAAAGGATTTAAATTTATGGCCCGCTTTATGCTTTTTAGATGTCAGACGGTCTCTTGCGGTCATCGGCGGCAGACGCAGTGATGAGGAAGTGGCAAGAGACATCCCCGTGCCGGGCGCGGGTGTGATTCTGGCGGGTTGCAGCAACACCTTGCGATTCGCCACAGATTCAATCAGGGAAACGGAGCCGGTCTTGTACCGGTACGACAGGGAAGGAGAGTGCTCTATGGTCAAAAAATGGATGATGGCGGGTCTGACGATGTTGCCTGCCTTGCTGGTTACCCCAAGTTGGGCCGAAGAGGTCGCTCAGGTACAGGCAGCGGTGGCGCCGGTTGCCGCCATGACAATCAACAAGGGTGACAACACCTGGATGCTGCTCTCGGCGGCGCTGGTGATCCTGATGTCGATCCCCGGTCTGGCCCTCTTCTACGGTGGTCTGGTGCGGGCCAAAAACATGCTGAGCGTGCTGATGCAGGTCTTTACCCTGTTCTGCCTCATCTGTGTGCTCTGGGTGATCTACGGCTATTCGCTGGCCTTTACCGAGGGGGGCAATTTCTACGGCTCCTTCAGCAAGGTGCTGCTCAAGGGGGTGACCCCTGACTCCATCGCTGCCACCTTCAGCAAGGGTGTCGGGATCAGCGAGCTGATCTATGTGGTGTTCCAGGGGGCCTTTGCCGCCATCACCTGCGGCCTTATCGTGGGGGCGTTCGCCGAGCGTATCAAGTTTGCCGCCGTGCTGCTCTTCTCGGTGATCTGGTTCACCTTCGCCTATATCCCGCTGGCTCATATGGTGTGGTACTGGGCTGGTCCGGATGCCTATACCAGCGCCGAAGCCGCAGCAACCGCGACTGCAACGGCCGGTTATCTGTTCCAGCATGGTGCGCTGGACTTTGCAGGCGGCACAGTGGTGCACATCAACGCTGCCGTGGCGGGTCTGGTGGGTGCCTATCTGGTGGGCAAGCGTCTGGGCTATGGTCGTGATCCCATGACCCCCCACAGCCTGACCATGACCATGATCGGCGCCTCCCTGCTCTGGTTCGGCTGGTTCGGTTTCAACGCGGGCTCCGCGCTGGAAGCCAATGGTATTGCCGCACTCGCCTTTATCAACACCTGGGTGGCGCCGGCTGCGGCAGCTCTCTCATGGACGCTGGCCGAGTGGGTGATGAAAGGGCGTCCCTCCCTGCTGGGTGCGGCATCCGGTGCGGTGTCCGGTCTGGTGGTGATCACCCCGGCAGCCGGTTTCGTCGGAGTTGGCGGTGGTCTGGTGATGGGTCTTATCAGTGGCGTGGCGGGTCTGTGGGGTGTCCACGGTCTCAAGCGCCTGCTGGGGGCCGATGACAGTCTGGACGTCTTTGGCGTGCACGGGGTGTGCGGCATTCTCGGCGCCCTGCTGACCGGCGTTTTTGCCAGCCCGGATCTGGGCGGCACCGGGGTGTGGGATTATGTCACCAATCAGGTTGCCGAGGGTTACTCCATCCTGACTCAGGTGAAGATCCAGGCCATCGGGGTCGGTGTCACCCTGCTCTGGTCCGGTGCCGTGGCGGCGATTGCCTTCAAGGCGGTCGACATGCTGGTGGGCCTGCGGGTGAACGGCGATGCTGAGCGGGAAGGGCTGGATGTCACCTCCCACGGCGAGAAGGCTTACAGCATGTAATCCCGAATGCCAGACAACAAAAAACCGCCGGGATCGGCGGTTTTTTTATGGCTCGAGCGTGACGAAACCTGAATTCACACGCTTAATTCACGACGGCCACGTTGATGCTGCCGTTACCCTGGGTCATGCGCACGCGAGCACCCGGGGTGAAGGTGGGGCTGGCTTTCTGCACGACCACGATGGCTTCGCCGTTCTCTTTCTTGATCTCCAGCTCGACGCCGTCGACCTGATTCATCTTGTTGCCGATGGCGTTACCTGCCGCTGCACCGGCGATGGCGCCGCCTGCGGCTGCGATGTCGCGTCCGGTGCCGCCACCGACTGTGCTGCCCAGCAGGCCACCGACTACGGCGCCGCCAATGGTGCCAATCAGGGAGTTCTCATCGGCCTGGATCTTCACCGGGCGGGTGGAGATGATGGTGCCGTAGCTGACGGTCTGCACCTGTTTGGCGCGGTCTTTGGTGTAAACATCGCCAGAGTAAACGTCACTGTTGGCGCATCCGGTGATGGTGGTTGCTGCCAGCAGGGCAATAAGGGTCATACGCTTCAACATGGTGGGCCTCCTGGGCTGCACGTAATTTGAACAATCCGGTTGATGAGTGAACTTTACTCCAACCCCGTCACACATGAAATCGGCAAAATGTAACCAATTATGCGTTCTGTAACCGGTTTTGTCCTTGAATCGCAGCTGTACCGGAGAGGGTTTTAACCAGCAGCAGACGGTCTTCTCCGGGGCCGAAATAGTCGGCTACTTCCGCCTGCAATGTGTAACCGAGCCGGTAGTAGAGGCGCTGGGCCGGATTGGCCGGATCGACCGTGAGCCGCAGTTCGCTGATCTGCAGCGCCTGCTGGTTGGCCTCCATCTGGCGCATCATTCGCTCGGCCAGACCAAAACCGCGCGCCTCGGGCAGTACCGCCAGCGAGAGTACCCAGCCTTGCGACCGCTCCTGACCGAATCCCCCCAGCACATACCCCACCAGCTGCCCCTCGTATTCGGCCACCAACAACAACTCGGGCCACAAATCCATCGCCTGACGGAAGAAGAAGGCGGGATAGACATCTTCGCCAAACACCTTGGCATCGATCTGCCAGATGGCGTGCATGTCATTGTGGGTAGCGGTGCGTAGCAGGGGCGGGTTGTGGTGCATCAGAACTCCATTGGCAGCAAACGGATCGGCAACGCCGCTGACCTTGGGGTCAACGGCAAAAAAGGAGTCATAGGGTAGTGGTCATCCCCTGCCGGATGCAAGGGATTGGCGGTTATGGCGGCAGGGGGCGGCTCTGGGGCAGTTTGGGGGCTTTGCGCAAGCCGTCGAGCAGGTGGCGGAGGGTGAGCCAGGGGTGGCGCAGCAACATGCGCGGGCCGCTCCACTTCATCACCTGCTGGATCTGTTTGCGCATCGCCGGGGCGTAGCAGTGGATATTGCAGTTGGCACAGGTGGGTTTGTGGCCGTGGCCATAACGGCAGCGACGCAGGCGCTGATGGGCGAAATCCCGCAACTGGCGACAGTGGCGGCAATGGGGATCCTGATGATGGTGCTGGCAGTAGAGGCGGATCATGGCGCTGACCGTCTGCTGCTCGCGCATGAGTCTGGGATGGTCACTCGCCTTTTTGCTGGCTGCGGCGTGTGAGCCCCGGGCTGGGCTGGCATGATGACTTTTCATGGCCGCCATTCTCCTGACCTGCTCGCTTTGGGTGTTGATACAGGTCAAAAGGGGGGATAAAAAACAGGGCCCGCAGGCCCTGTGTCATCAGATGAGGCTGGTTGCCTGCTCCAGCCAGGCGAGATCCTCGCCCTCGAGCAGCGGGCTCAGGCGGCGGAACACCTCGACATGGTATTCGTTGATCCAGCGGAATTCGGCCGGGCTCAGCAGGCTGCGGTCGATCAGGCGGGTATCGAACGGCACGTAGGTCAGACGCTCGAAGCCCAGCATCGGCAGCTCGCCAACCTGTTCCAGCTCGGTCACCACTACCAGGTTTTCGCAACGGATGCCGAAGCCATCTTCACGGTAGTAGCCCGGCTCGTTGGAGAGCACCATGCCCGGTTGCAGGGCGACCATGCTCCCTTTCGGCGCGATGCGCTGGGGCCCTTCGTGGACACTCAGGAAGTGGCCGACGCCGTGACCGGTGCCATGGTCATAGTTGTAACCGGCCTGCCACAGCGGCATGCGGGCCAGCACGTCGAGCTGGATACCGGCGGTGCCACGGGGGAAGCGGGCCTGATCCAGCGCGATATGGCCCTGCAGTACCCGGGTAAACATCGCCTTCTGCTCGTCGCTCACCTCACCCACCTTGATGGTGCGGGTGATGTCGGTGGTGCCATCCATATACTGGGCGCCGGAGTCCAGCAGATAGAGGCTGTCCTGGCCAAACGCGCGCGGGGTGCCGTTGGTGTGGTGGTAGTGGCACATGGCGGCGTTGGGGCCTAGCGCGGAGATGGTGTCGAAGCTCGGCTCGACGTAGTGCTCCTGCTCGCGGCGGAACGCTTCCACCTGATCGGCCAGGGTGCCTTCATTCACCCCCTCGAACTCGCCGGAGGCGACCAGCCGATCCAGCCAGGCGAGGAAGCGGGTCATGGCCACGCCATCGCGCAGGTGAGCGGCACGCATGCCGGTCAGCTCGATCTCGTTCTTGCACGCTTTCGGCAGCATGGTCGGGTCTTGCCCTGCCACCAGAATTGCGCCCGCCTCTTCCATGACGAGCTGGGTCCAGGCGTTGGCGCTGTCCGGATCGGCCAGCACCTTCTGCTGATCTTCACCGATGCGTTGCAGCACGTCGCCCAGCTTGTCGATTGGGTAGACGGAGACATCCTGCCCAACGTGTTGGGTAAAGGCGAAGCAGTCAATTTTGTCGGTATCGACGAAGAAATCCATGCTGGTGTTGGCGTAGAGCACAGCAAAGCCCAGCACCACCGGCAGCCGGTCGATGTCGCGGCCGCGCAGGTTGAGCAGCCAGTTGATGGGCTCGGCCTGGGTCAGCAGCACCGCATCCAGCCCGCGCTTGCGCAGGTCTGCTGCCAGCTGTTCACGTTTGGACTGGCTGGACTGGCCCGCCAGCTCCTCGCTGTAGAGGATGACCGGGCTCTTGGTCGGCTCCGGGCGATCGCTCCAGTTCAGGTCGATGGGGTTCTGCTCGACGCGGATCAGCTCGATACCGCGATCAGCCAGCACGGCCTTGGCATTCTTGTACCAGGTCAGGCTGTGCAGGCGGGCATCGAAGCCGACCCGGGAGCCTGACGGCAGCTGTTCGGCCAGCCACTGCACATGAGGATTTTCAATGAGGTGGAGGAATTCGAACAGTTCGGCGGGAGTTTGCATCCGCGCCTGCACCGTATAGCGACCATCGACAAAGAGGGCTGCCCGCTGGGCCATGATGATGGCGACCCCGGCAGAGCCGTTGAAACCGGTGATCCAGTCAAGCCGCTCGGCATAGGCGGGGATGTACTCGCCGAGGTGCTCATCATCGTGGGGGACGATAAAGGCGTCCAACTCCTGCATGGCCAGCTCGGCCCTGACTTGGGCGACGCGGGTTTCAATTATCTCGAAATTATTCATGTCGTTAGTGCCAGATGGTTGCTATATGAGTGTTCAGTTTTTATGGCCGCTGGCCAGGATCCGCTTGATCGACTGACCCGCCGCTTCGATATGTTGCCTGAGCAGCACCACCGCCTCGTGCTTGCGCCGGGCGCGGCACAGTTCCAGCAATTGGGCGTGTTCACGCTCCGCCTTGTCCACCCCGTCGCTGGCAAACAGCAGCTCGAAGCGGACATAGCGGTCACAGCTCAGATTGATCTGGGCGATCAGTTCAAGTGCCTGGGGGCGACCGGCTGCCTGATAGAGGGTGGCGTGAAAGCTGTGGTTCAACTCGGCCCAATGTTCGATCTGGGTGCCTGACTCCAGGGCGTGATCAAACTGGGCGAGGATCGCCTCCGCTTGTGCGAAGGTGGCTTCCGTCATCTTGTCGACGGCGTGAAACAGGGTATCGGCTTCCAGCAGCGCTCGCAAATAAAAGAGCTCTTCAATGGCCGAGGCGTCCAGCATGGTGACCACGGCGCCGCGATGGGCTTCGAACTTCACCAGCCCCTGCGCTTCCAGCTGCATCAGGGCTTCGCGCACCGGAATGCGGCTCACGGCCAGCTCTTTGGCAATGGCATCCTGACGCAAGGGGGCGCCAGCGGGGAACTCCCCACGGAGGATCCGGCCACGGAGGTTTTCCATCACCATCTGGGTTCGGGTCTTGTAGGGTGGGGTCATGGTCGGGTCACGATTGGGCGTTACAGAATTGTATATTGTATAAAGTTTGGCTGAATCTAACCTGTCACAACAGGCAAAGGCAAGGTTTTGGCCCCTTTAACGGGAGCGATGGCGGCGTTCGGCGCTCCACAAAAACAAAAATGCCGGTCAGCGTGGCTGACCAGCATGATGTCACTGATACGAAGCGAGCCTGTTACAGCTGCGGGCCTGCCGCAACCAGACGTTTGCCTTCATCGTTATCGGTGAAGCGCTCGAAGTTCTTGATGAAGCGCCCTGCCAGATCGACGGCCTTGGCATCCCACTCGGCCTTGTCGGCGTAAGTGTCGCGCGGGTCGAGGATCGCCGGGTTCACATCGTGCAGCGCGGTCGGGATCTCCAGATTGAAGATCGGCAGCACCTTGGTCTCGGCCTTCTCGATGGAGCCATCCAGGATGGCATCGATGATGGCGCGGGTATCCTTGATGGAGATGCGCTTGCCGGTGCCGTTCCAGCCGGTGTTGACCAGATAGGCTTCTGCACCTGCCGCTTCCATCCGTTTCACCAGCTCCTGACCGTACTTGGTCGGGTGCAGGGAGAGGAAGGCTGCGCCAAAGCAGGAGGAGAAGGTTGGAGTCGGCTCTGTGATGCCGCGCTCGGTACCGGCCAGTTTGGCGGTGAAGCCAGACAGGAAGTGGTACTTGGTCTGCTCCTTGGTCAGCTTGGAGACCGGGGGCAGCACGCCGAAGGCGTCGGCAGTCAGGAAGATCACCTTGGTGGCGTGACCTGCCTTGGATACCGGCTTGACGATGTTGTCGATGTGATAGATGGGGTAGGAGACGCGGGTGTTCTCGGTCTTGGAGCCATCATCGAAGTCGATGGTACCATCGGCAGCAACGGTCACGTTCTCCAGCAGCGCATCGCGACGGATGGCGTGGTAGATGTCCGGCTCAGCCTCTTCGGAGAGCTTGATGGTCTTGGCGTAGCAGCCCCCTTCGAAGTTGAACACGCCGTGGTCATCCCAGCCATGCTCGTCATCGCCGATCAGCTGACGCTTGGGATCGGTGGAGAGGGTGGTCTTGCCGGTGCCGGAGAGGCCGAAGAAGATGGCGACATCGCCGTCCTGACCCACGTTGGCGGAGCAGTGCATGGAGGCAATGCCGCGCAGGGGCAGGAAGTAGTTCATCATGGAGAACATGCCCTTCTTCATCTCGCCACCGTACCAGGTGCCACCGATGAGCTGCATCTTCTCGGTCATGTTGAAGGCAACAAAGTTCTCGGAGTTGAGACCCTGCTCCTTCCAGTTCGGGTTGGTGCACTTGGCACCGTTCATCACCACGAAGTCAGGCTTGAAGGTTTTCAGCTCTTCATCGCTCGGGCGGATGAACATGTTTTTCACGAAGTGTGCCTGCCAGGCCACCTCGGTGATGATGCGCACGGCCAGGCGGGTATCCGGGTTGGCACCGCAGAAACCGTCGACTACAAACAGGCGCTTGCCGGAGAGCTGTTTGGTGACCAGCCCTTTCAGATGTGACCACACTTCCGGGGTAATGGCTTTGTTATCGTTTTTACCCTGGTCAGACCACCACACAGTATCCTGGGTAGTGGCATCTTTGACGATATATTTATCTTTCGGGGAGCGACCGGTGAAGATACCGGTGTTTACGTTGACGGCGCCCAGCTCGGTCACCACACCGCGCTCGAACCCTTCCAGGTCAGGGCGTGTCTCTTCGGCGAAAAGCTGCTCGTAAGAGGGGTTGCGAACGATTTCTTGGCTGTTTTTGATGCCGTACTGGTCCAGTCCTAATTGTTGGGCCAGGGTGGGTTCTGCCACGATTGTCATTGTATTCTCCTGGGTTCAGAGGTTGGTAGGGTTCTATCTGACGGTCATCCTATCACTTAGGTGGTAGAGTTTAGCGATCGCCATCAAACTTTATAAAATAGGGTATTTTTTTGTTATTAAAGTTAAAGGCGGGTTTTGCCCGCCTTTAATTAGTGTAACTGGTTTGCATCATTGCCGGGAGCCCTGCTGAACAGGGTTTCGACATCGATCCCATTAAATTGGTACTGGGCGCCGCAATAATCACAGTGCATGTCGATCTTGCCGAGCTCCTGCACCATCTCCATGACCTCTTCCTTTTCTATCTGCAGCAAGGCCCCTTCGCAGCGCTCGCGGGAGCAGGTGCAGCGGAACTCGACTGCCTGCGGATCGAACACCCGCACCTTGTCCTGATGGTAGAGACGGTAGAGGATCTCTTCTGCCTGCAGGCCGAACAGCTCTTCATCCTTGATGGTGCTGGTGAGCTGGGTCAGGTGATCGAAATCGTTGCTGTGATCCTCGCTCTGGGCGGGCAGCTCCTGCAGCATGATGCCGGCAGCGCGCGGCGCACCTTCGTGGTAGCCGGTGCGGATCCACAGCTTGGTGGCCAGCTGTTCGGAGCGGGCGAAGTAGTGCTCCAGGCAGCCTGCCAGGGTGTCGGCGTCCAGCGCGATGATGCCCTGATAGCGCTCGCCCTGCTCCGGGGTGATGGTGATGATCAGCTGGCCGTTGCCAATCAGGCTCTGCAGCTTGCCATCGCTCGGCAGCTCGCCTTCATAGCGGGCCACGCCGCGCAGCTGCTGGTTGTTGTCACCGTTGATCACGGCCAGACGCACCGGGCCATCGCCCTGCAGTTGCACTGTGATGGAGCCTTCAAACTTGAGGGTGGCGGTCAGCAGGCTGGTGGCGACCAGCAGCTCGCCCAGCAGTTTTTGCACCTGCACCGGGTAGTTCTGGGCTTCCACTACGTGGCGGTAGGTGTGATCCAGCTGGACCAGCTCGCCACGCACTTCGTACTCTTCAAACAGATAGCGATACAGCAGATCTTGGTTGCTCATCATGTATTCCTGGCTTTTCGGTGAGGTAAATCGGGCGGGCTGGGGTTGATGCCAGCCCGGTATCAAATCGGGGTCGGTCAGTACTGTTTGACCTTGAGCAACTGGCGTCGCTCCTGCTTGTCGGGGCGGCGCTCGGGGCTGGGGGCAAACTGGCTGTTGAAGCGGCGCGCCTCGCTGTTCTCGGCCCGTTTTTTCAGGCTCTCGGCGGTCTCTTCATAGAGCTGCTGGGCCAGCGGTGCCGATTTGCGCTGCTCGCTCAAGGCCAGCACCCGCACTTCGCGTTCGTCCTGCCCCTGCCAGAAGCGGATCAGTGCACCCACTTCCACCTGTTTGCCCGGTTTGCTGCGCTGACCATTGTAGTGCACCTTGCCCCCGTCTATCTGATCCCGCGCAATGGAGCGGGTCTTGTAGAAACGGGCTGCCCACAACCACTTGTCGAGACGAACCTCGAGGGCACTTTCTGCATGATTGGGCATGAACAGGCTCCATAACGGGGAAAAGAGGTGGTCGATTATACCAGAGCACGGGGTCGGGATAGAAACCGGGCCGCCGCCGCGCGGGGCGCAAACCATGTCAAGGTGATGCAACATATGGGCAGTTTGCTGATTCACAAGGGAAAGCCACTGCTTTATCAGGTATTCATGGGGGCTGGGAGGGGCCTTCATACCGCGCATATAAAGCTGCCGCCACGGTTGGGGGCGGCAGCGTTCACATCCGTTGACCACTGCTTAGTCAGAAGTGATCGTGCTGATCCGGCTTCTTCTGGTCGTGGGGGCCTTCGCTGTGGGCGATGGCGGTGCGGATCAGATCAACCCCGGCGCGGATAATCAGCACCCCCATGTTGACCAGCTTGACGCAGACCCACATGAAGGTGATGAGCAGGATCAGCTTGAGCACGGTCTGGAACGCTTCCAGGAAGTTCTGCTCCAGCTGGGCGGTCAGGCCGTTGGCGCTGGTCATCAGCCAGGTGTAGACCTCGCGCACGAACGGGATGCGGCTTGGCATCTCCAGCACATCCAGTGCGGCAGGGAGGGCCTGGAAGATGACGATGCTGCCGAACAGGATCAAAATGACACCGATGGCGATGCCGAGGAAAAAGCCGAACTGTCTCATGGAGGGCTCCAGCGTTTGCTGCATGAAATTGAAGATAGCCGCCAATAGTAGGGAGTGCCCTGCTTCATCGCAATCTTCCGTGCACCGCCAGCGCGGCGGGAACGGCGGCGATCCGGCCGCTACCGTTGCCCAACTATCTGATTTCTGGGAGGCTTGTCGCCATTGTGCATAGGGAAAGCAAATTGATGTCGAGAACCCTCTTTTTACTCTTGCTGGCGCTGTTTGCCGCTCTGCCAGCCCTGAGTGCCGAACCGGCTGGCCCAACGGCAGCGGCCTGCGCCATCCGCCATCAGGATCAACTACTGCTGGTGCAGGATCGCATCTCCTCCCGCTACAGCCTGAGCGGTGGCTATATAGATGGCGACGAGAGCCCGCAGCAGGCGGCGCTGCGCGAACTCTATGAAGAGACCGGCTTGCAGGGGGAGGTGGTGCAGGAGCTGGGTCGCTGGCAGCGGGCGCTTATCTTCGCCTGCCGCACTCTGGAACCCATCGTCGCCCAGCAAGATTCCGATTTTGTCTCGCTGCTGAAGGCTCCCAATCTGGGTGGGGAGATCCTCAATGCCCGTCTGATCGCCATCGACCAGCTCCCCCGCGAGCAGCGCCGCTTCCCGGATCAGCTCGACTGGCTGCAATCCCGACTGGATAAGGTGCCCGAGAGCGAGGTGCACTGGCAGGCCGATTTCGTGGCGCAGGGCAATGCGCTGCATCAGGCCGAGATCCCGCTGATGCTGCACCTGCAACAGTGGCTGGGGCCCGATGTCTGGTGGCTGTCGGTCAGCAATCTGTTTGGTTCAGGCGGCTTTCAGCTTGCCCTGATACCTTTGCTGCTTCCGCTGCTGGGGTGGTCGCGGCTGCGCCAGTTGCTGTTCGCCATGCTCTGGCTTGGCTTGCTGGTGCAGGCGAGCAAGGAGGGGATCGGCTGGCCGCGCCCCTTCCATCTGCAACCGCTGCTGGCGGCCCAGAGCGCGCAAGGCTTTGGCATGCCGAGCGGCCATACCGCTTCGGCCCTGCTGTTCTGGGGGGCGCTGCTTGGCTGGCTCTGGCCTGCCCGGCGGGGGCTGGCCTATTCGCTGGCCTTGCTGCTGGCGCTGACCACAGGTCTGGCGCGGGTATGGCTCGGGGTGCACTTTATCTCCGATGTGGCGGTTGGCCTGCTGATCGGCGCCTTGCTGCTGGCCGCGCGTCCCTACTGGCGGCTGGATCAGCGTTCATCCGTGTGGGGCTTGCTGATCGCTGCAGCACTGGTTTGCGCGGGCCTGACCCAGTCGGCCCATCTGGCCGGGATCGGGCTGGCGGCCCTCGGGATCTGGGTTGGCGGTTTGCTTACCCTGACCCGCGGCGGTTATCCCCCCATTGTGACTGGTGCGGTCACCCTGGTGGGGGGCGCGGTGATAGGGGCGGGGCTCTGGGCGCTGCCGCTGCTGACCAGCAGTTCGCTGGCCATACTGCTTGGTCAGTTTGTGCTCTTTTTCGGGCTGGGGCTCTGGTTGAGCGCTGGCCTCTGGTGGATACTCTCTTTCTTGAAATGCGACACTCGACCCAAGGGCAACGGCTCTGACAAGGGAACTCTATGAATGTGAAAAAAGTGGATTTGGCCAAGATAACCCTGGGGGTGCTGTTTCTCAGCATCCTGATTATCTCCTGTTTCTTGGTGTTGCAGCCCTTCCTGCCTGCGCTGGTGTGGGCCACCATGATCACCATCGCCACCTGGCCGCTGATGTTGATGGTGCAGCGCCTGTTGTGGGGCAAGCGCACCCTGGCGGCCCTCTTTATGACGCTGGTACTGCTGCTGATGTTTGTCATCCCGCTCTTTATGACGCTGGCCAATGTGGCGGAGAAGGCCCCCATGCTGATTGAGCTGGGTACCCATATCAGCCAGTCACCGCCGCCGGAGCTGCTCTGGCTGCAACAAATTCCGCTGGTGGGCGACAAGCTCTATGACTTCTGGCAGCAAATTCTGGCGAGCGGTGGTCAGGTGCTGTTTGCCAAGCTGGCCCCCTATTTCGGCCAGACCGCCCGCTGGCTGGCCTCTCAGGCCGGTAATCTGGGGCTGCTGTTTGTCCACTTCCTGCTGACGGTCGGTATCTGCGGTGTGCTCTATCACTCGGGTGAAGTAGTGGCGACCGGCATTCGCCGCTTCGCCCACCGGCTGGCGGGTCAGCGTGGTGATAACGCCACTGTGCTCGCTTCGCAGGCGATCCGTGCCGTAGCCATGGGGGTGGTAGTGACCGCGCTGGTGCAATCCTCGGTGGCCGGTGTCGGCCTGCTGATTGCCGGTATCCCCTACGCCATGGTGCTGGTGGTGGTGATGTTCCTGCTGATCGTTGCCCAGATCGGCCCCTTCCCGGTGCTGCTGGCCTGTATTGGTTACCTCTACTGGAGCGGCGACACCACCTGGGGCACCTTCCTGCTGGTGTGGTCACTGATTGCGGGCACCATGGACAACTTCCTGCGCCCCTTCCTGATCAAGCGGGGCGCCGACCTGCCGCTCATCCTCATTCTGGTGGGGGTAATCGGTGGCTTGCTGACCATGGGGATTATCGGTCTCTTTATCGGCCCGGTCGTGTTGGCGGTGGGCTACACCCTGCTGGATGCCTGGATCAAGGAAGATGACCAACCGGCGGCTGCTGCGGTTGAACCACCCAAGGCCCAATAACGATTCATTAAAAAGACGATTCGGTAACAAGACGATTCAGCCATTAATCGCTGATGCCAAGAGCCGCCCATAAGGGCGGCTCTTTGCTTTATTACCGTGCCATGTAGGTTCGATTAGCGAAGCGTAATCGGACGATCGAGATGCCGTTGTTCCGGTATTTCCGTGAATCAGCGGCATCTGGCAGAGGAGAAATATGGATGGCCGTTATAGCGGGGGGAATTGCTTTACGCGAACGTCCGATTACGCCTTGCGGCTAATCGAACCTACGGGCTGATCCTCATTCTGGTGGGGGTAATCGGTGGCTTGCTGACCATGGGGATTATCGGTCTCTTTATCGGCCCGGTCGTGTTGGCGGTGGGCTACACCCTGCTGGATGCCTGGATCAAGGAAGATGACCAACCGGCGACTGCCGCGGTTGAAGCGCCCAAGACCGAGTGACGACAAGACGATTCAGCCATCCATCGCTGATACCAAGAGCCGCCCATAAGGGCGGCTCTTTGGTTTTTGACGATCGAGATGCCGCTGTCTTGGTGTTTTCGTGAATCAGCGGCGTCTGGGCGTCTGTTAGAGGGGAGATATGTATAACCGTTATCGCGAGAGGAGCTATTTACGCGAACGTCCGATTACGCCTTACGGCTAATCGAACCTACGGTCTGAAAGGTGGGGGCCTAATGTCACGTTAGCGCCGCGCGTAGATAATCAGGCAGAAACTGGTGTGCTTGGTTATACATTTTCCTCTAGCTCTTTTAACCGTGCAGATAGTGCAGACTTACGCTCTTCTAAGTCGCCATTGTACTTATAAGCAGAAACTACATTTAACGCTTGAAGCAGGTAATAAATACTACCAATATAGCCAATTATGCCGAATATAGAGATAATGCTTCCTACAAAAAGCCCTAACACTAACCATAAAATAGCTCTTAAAAATGGTCTAGCCATTCTATATAAAATAGGCGCAGCATAATTAAGTTTTTCAATCCCTGCAGCCTCGGTCATTAGTATTTTCAAGAGTTCAGTTCGTATTTCAGATTTTTCACTCTCCTTGAATAAATGTGAAAGATAGCCTGTAATCTTTAAAGATATTTTTTGTAGTAAGACTAAAATCAACCAAAATAACCCAGAGCCTAGTGCCCCCTGGACTATTATTGGCCAAGCTTTAATTGCTGTAATAAGATCATTCAAAACATTCTCTCCATATTATTAATAAGAGTGGTTAGGTAAAAGGCGATTATTAATCCGTTAATAGTACATTATATATAAGTTTGGTTCTCCACGAAAAAATTTGAAATTACAACGTTACCGACCTGCATATGGTGCTGAACATATTCTCTAATTGTATTCCTTTGGCTCTGATTATTGCTGCTAAGCAAAATACACTTAAGGCGCGGCAATGGAAAGCGTCATTTGGTCTCCTTTTTTATAAACAAGTCAGTAGTGTGATCGGGGGCTATATATCAAAAAATCGAAGGAGTGCCGCGCCTTCTGTCACTGCCTCGGCCAGCAGTTTGCCGACGGTGAACCCGAGCGGGAGGATGACGGGGTTGCCACCCTCTGAGGCAGGTCACTGAATCGGGGGTGCTGGCGTGGTTAAATGGTCGGCTCACATCTTGCCGGATATTGCTGTGACCATGTCATCTGACCTTCAGCCGCTGCTCGCTTGGCCTGACTATCTGCAGGCATCCTGGCTGCGCTGCGCCCACCAGACCAGTGCCACCCTCTGGCATCCGCCCCACAGCGCCAAGGGGCAGACCTTGCAGAGCCTGCGCCAGCGCAAGCGCGACCTGCTCACCACCGGCGAGATGGCCCTCGAGGATCTCTACGAATTTATGGAGGGGCGCCCCTGCGCCCTGCTGCTCACCGACGAGAGCGGCTGCCTGCTGGCCCAGACCGGCCATCCCGACACCCTGCGCGAGCTGGCGGCGCTGGGGTTTGGCCCCGGCGCCTTCTTCAGCGAGGGGCGCATCGGCACCAATGCCATCAATCTGGCGGCGCTGGAGGGGGTGCCGCTCTGCGTCAGCGGCACCCAGCACTTCAACCAGACCCTCCACCCGTGGCACAGCTGCGCCAGCCCGGTCTACAACAGCAACGGCCGTCAGGTCGCCATCATTGCTCTGATCTGCAAGGTGGAGGAGGCGAGCGCCGGCGATCTGGCGCTCACCGTCAGCGCCGGGCGCGAGCTAGCCCATCTGCTGCAGATGGAGACCCTGATGCAGGAGTCCCAGCACCACCTGAGCGAGCTTTACGCCCTGCTCGATGGCATGGATGACGGTGTGCTGGCCTGGGATCCGCAGGGGCGGCTGCGCTACCTCAACGCGCTGGCGGCCAACCGGCTGCGGCTCGATCCCGCGCTTT
>NZ_JRJY01000079.1:32357-35132 GCF_000801015.1 Aeromonas sp. ZOR0001
GCTGGCCATCAGGGGGCAGACGCCGCTCAGCCATGTGGAGGTGACGCTGGAGCGGCTTGGCGCTCAGGAGGGGGAGTTTATCAATGCGCTGGTGAGCCTCAAGCCGCTGCCGGGGCCGGAGGGGGTCAGCTTTATTGCCCTGCTGCACCCGGTCGATCGGCTGCGGGCCATTCACCATCTGCGCCAGACGGTGCCCGAGCTGTCGGCACTGGTGGGGGAATCGAGCGCCATGCGCAAGCTGCTGCGCTACGCCCGGCAGGCGGCCCAGAGTCAGGGGCCGATCCTGCTGCGCGGTGAGGAGGAGGTGGGCAAGGCCCAGCTGGCGGAGGCGATCCACTTTGGCAGTGAGCGGGCCGCCGGGCCGCTTATTACCCTCAACTGCAAGGCGCTGCCGAGCGAGCGGATGGCGCTGGAGTTGATGGGTTCCGACGAGGCGGGGCAGGAGCGGGCGGGCAAGTTCGAGCTGGCCCACGGTGGCACCCTGGTGCTGGAGCAGGTGGAGTGTCTCTCTGCCCCCATGCAGGCGGCGCTGCTGCAACTGCTCAAGACAGGCCGCATTCAGCGCTTCGATTCGGCCCGCATCCTGCCGCTCAAGGTGCGGATCATCGCCACCAGCAGCGCCCCGCTGGAGCAGCTGGTACAGGAGGGGCTGTTTGGCCGCCAGCTGCTCTATGCCTTGCAGGCGTGCGAGCTGTGGCTGCCGGGATTGCGTGAGCGCGCGGCGGATTTGCCGGGCCTTATCAGCCAGCAGTTGGCGGCGCAGGGGCGCGAGCCGGTACGCCAGTTCAGTCCGGCGGCCCTCGACTGTCTGCTCGCCTATCCCTGGCCCGGCAATCTGGGGGAGCTGCGTAGCGCCGTCGAGCATGCCCTGCTACACGCCGGTCAGGGGCCGATCCCGCCCGAGGCGCTGCCCGCCGCCATTCGGCACGGTTATCAGCGGGTAGCGGATGAGGTGGTGGGGCAGCCGCTGCTCACCCTGGCGGAGCTGGAGCGCCAAGCCATTTTGCGCTGCGCCCATGCCTGCAAGGGGCAGGTGAGCCAGATGGCCCAACATCTTGGTATCAGCCGCACTACCCTGTGGCGGCGGCTCAAACTGCTCGAGATCGATCCCGCCGACTATCACGGCTGATGGCTATTGAGGCCGTTGCAAACCGGCCCGTAGAAAACGAAACGGCCCCGCAGTTGCGGGGCCGTTTTTATATGGCAAGGTCAGTGGTGGCGCTGCTACAGCCCCAGTTGGTGGGCGGTGACGATGGCCGCCAGCACATCCTCGGCGGTGACCTTGAATGGCATATTGTGGATGGTCTCGCCCTCGGCGGTTGAGGCTTTGGCCACCTCCATCAGGCGCGCCATATCCAGCTCCTTGACCCCCATCATATGGAGGTTGGTCGGCAGGCCCACCGAACGGCAGAAGGCCAGCACAGTTTCGATCTCCGCCATCGGCGCATTCTCCAGCACCAGCTGCACCAGGGTACCGAACGCCACTTTCTCACCGTGGTAGAGGTGGTGACACTCGGCCAGCTGGGTCAGACCGTTGTGGATGGCGTGGGCGGCGGCCAGCCCGCTGCTCTCGAAGCCGATACCGCTCAGGTAGGTGTTGGCCTCGATGATGTTCTCCACCGCCTTGGTGCAGAGCCCCTGTTCCACCGCCAGCTTGGCCTTGTAGCCATCGGCCAGCAGGGTCTTGTAGCAGAGCTCGGCAATGGCCTGCGCCGCCAGCATAGAGGCACCACCGGCCATGGTCTGGCAACCGGAGACCTTGTTGGCGCGCGCCTCGAAGTAGGTGGAGAGCGCATCCCCCATGCCGGAGACCAAGAGCCGCACCGGGGCGCGGGAGACCACGCCGGTATCCATGATGACCATGTTGGGGTTGGTCGGGATCATCAGGTATTCGCTGAACTGCCCCTCCGGGGTGTAGATGACCGCCAGCGCGCTGGTGGGGGCATCGGTGGAGGCGATGGTCGGCACTATGACCACCGGCACCTTCTGGTAGAAGGCGACCGACTTGGCGGTATCCAGCGTTTTGCCGCCGCCGATGCCGATGATGACGTCAAACGGGGTCTGCTTGCAGCGGGCCAGCAGGCGGTCGATCTCGGGGCGGGAGCACTCGCCGTTGAAGCAGTCGAACTCGGGCTTGATCCCCGCGCCGTGGAAGCTGGTAGCCACGGTATCGCCGACCAGCTTGGTGACGAAGGCGTCGGCCAGAATAAGTGGCTTGCTGCCGAGCGCTTTGACGTAGTTGCCGATATTGGCGAGGGCCCCGTTGCCTTGTACGTATTTGCTGGGGCTGATGATAATGCGGTCCATATTCTATCCCTCTCTCTTTATGAATTAAGAATCGGGGCGAAGGGGCGGCTGTGCCGGGGACTCCTTCGTCTTGAATGAAGCTGCACTGGCTCAGCGAGCGAGTGCAGCCCCTTGAAACAGTGGCGTCAGTCGCCGAAGCGATCAAAGGCCAGCTGCTGGAAGCAGGCCATGGCGGCGGTGGCATCCTCGCCGCGCGCCAGCAGGGTGAGCTGGTCGCCCTGACGCACGTTGAGCATGGCGAGCCGGGTCAGGCTTCGGGGATTGGCCTCTTTATCCCCCTTTTGCAGCTTGAGTTCAGCGGCAAAGGGCTTGAGGGCGGCCACCAGTCGGGCGGCGGGGCGCACATGCAGGCCGTGGGGGTTATCCACCACCACCTCGCAGCGCAGCCAGCCGTCGTCGGCAACGGGGGCTGTCTCGGTGGCGGCTTGCGCTGGGCTGGCAGGCAGCATCGCCTGTTTCGGGCCCAGC
>NZ_JRJY01000079.1:35230-43042 GCF_000801015.1 Aeromonas sp. ZOR0001
AGCGCCTCGGCGGCTACCTCGTCCAGCGTCAGGCCGGAACCGGCCGCCACCACAGCGGCCAGAGTGCCTTCGACCAGCGGAGCGGGGCAGAGCCGCACCCGTGCGCTCAGATCCGGCGGCAACAGTTCGAGGGCGGTCTCGGCACTCAGGAGGGCGCTGCCCAAATCCATCAGCACCAGCACGCCGCTGCCGTCGTCCGCCTCTTCAATCGCACTCATCACCGCGATGGCGTCGGTGCCGATGGGGTGGTCGGGGTCATCGACCCCGGCCGCCAGCAGCAGGCGGGCCGGGCTGCCGAGCTGATCGGCCAGCGCTTTCAAACCGGCCGCCAGCATGGCGCTGTGAGAGACCACTACGATTCCGATCATGTCACAACCTCGCTCTGTCACGCAGGGCGGTCAGCAGCAGCAGGGTCGAGGTGGCCCCGGCATCCTGATGGCCGATGCTGCGCTCGCCAAGATAGCTGGCGCGCCCCTTGCGAGCCTGCATCTGGATGGTGGCCTCGGTACCGGCTGCGGCGGCTGCCACCGCCTTGTCCAGCGCTTCGTTGAGGGGCAGATCTTGCTGCTGCGCCTGTTGCAGGGCGGCCAGTGCCGGCCACCAGGCATCGCACATGGTCTTGTCGCCCGGCTCGGCGCGGCCGCGGGAGACGATCCCCTCCACCCCGTCGCTGAGCATTTTGCACAGCTGGCTGAGGCTGAGGCTCTGGCAGGCGTCACTGCTGGCCGCCGCCCGGATAAAGAAGGTGCCGTAGAGCGGGCCGCTGGCGCCGCCGACCGAGGAGAGCAATGTCATGCCGGTGGTTTTCAGCACCTGACCGATATCCTTGTCCGCTACCGCCGGCAGCTTCTCGGCCACCTTGGCGAAGCCGCGCTGCATATTGAGGCCGTGGTCGCCGTCGCCGATGTCGGTATCCAGCGCTGTGAGGTAGTCACGCTGCTCGGTAAAGATGTGTTCGCAGTCGAGCAGCCAGTTGACGATGTGATGCTTGCTTAACATGGGCTCTCCTTAGCAGCCGCGACGCAGGGCGGGGGTGTGAACGGGGGCATCCCACAGGGTCATCAGCTCGTCATCCACCTTGAGCAGGGTGATGGAGATGCCGGTCATGTCGAGGGAGGTGCAGTAGGGGCCGATCAGGTTGCGCACCAGATGGATGCCCGCCTCTTCGCACAGGGTTGCGAGGCGACCATAGACGCCATAGAGCTCTGAAATCGGGGTGCCGCCGAGACTGTTGACCAGCGCGATAACCCGATCGCCCTTGTTGAGCGGTTCGATAAAGGTGTGCTCCTCCTGCCAGCTGCCAGAGGTTCTGTCCCAGTGGCGCAGGGTGCGGCCATAGGGGGTGTTGTCAGCAAGCTCGCTGAACATGTCGTCCACCAGGGTATTGAGATCGGTGAAGGGGCGACGCTCGATGCCCGGTTCGCCGTGGATACCGACGCCGAACTCCAGCTCGTTGTCCGCCAGAGTGAAGGAGGGCTTGCCAGCGGCAGGCACGGTGCAGGCATGCATGGCCACGCCTATGGTACGGCTCTGGTTGTTGATGCGACGAGCCAGCGCCTCGCAACGGGCAAGGTCGTAGCCTGCCTCGGCAGCGGCACCCACCAGCTTTTCGCACAGCACGGTCGTGGCGACGCCACGGCGACCGGCGGTGTAGAGGCTGTCTTTGACCGCCACGTCGTCATCGATGAGGGCGAAGCCCACCTTGACGCCGTCGCCGTGCAGCAGCTCGACCGCGGTTTCGAAGTTGAGTACGTCACCGGTGTAGTTCTTTACCAGAAACAGTACGCCCGCGCCGCCATCAACGGCCTGACCGCACTCGTACATCTGATCCGGGGTCGGGGAGGTAAAAATCTCGCCGGGGCAGGCGCCATCCAGCATCCCTTTGCCCACCAGACCGCCGTGCATCGGCTCGTGGCCGCTGCCCCCGCCGGAGACCAGCGCCACCTTGCCCATCACGGGGGAGTCGGCGCGGGTGATGTAGTGGGGTTCGATACGTACCTTGAGCTCGGGGTGGGCGGCTGCCATCCCCATCAGTTGTTCACGGACCACGGCATCGACGGCATTGATCAGTTTCTTCATGGCTCACTCCTTGGCTTGCCACCGCTCGGGTGGGCAAATGGTTGATGGAGCCAGTCTAACGACAGAAAAAGGGATAAAAATGACGGTCGATTTGGTTTGGATTTGAAACAACAGAAGGGGGATGGATGTTTCAATCTGAAACGGCGCAGGGCAAGCGGGCGGGAAACTGTTAGCTGACTCACAGCCATGAAAAAGGGCCCCGCAGGGCCCTTCGCTATAACCGGAATATGCGGGTGGGTTAGATGGCCCAGCCACCGGCATAGAAGACCACCAGCGCCACGGCGATGATAACGGTGCCGACGTTCAGCTTCTTCCACTCGGCAGCGAACAGACGACCGATGACCAGCGCCACGAAGCCCAGCATGATGCCGGTCACGATGTTGCAGGTGAGCACGATAAAGACGGCGCACAGCATGCCGGAGAGCGCATCGACCGAGTCGCTGAAGTCCAGCTTGGTGACGTTGCCCAGCATCAGCAGACCGACGTACATCAGGGCCGGTGCGGTGGCGTAAGCCGGTACCAGATAGCTGAGCGGGGAGAGGAAGATCATCAGCAGGAACAGCACGCCGACCAGCGCGGCGGTCAGGCCGGTCTTGCCACCGGCCGCGGTACCTGCGGCGGATTCGATGTAGACGGCAGCCGGAGCACCACCTACGGCGCCTGCCACCATGCTGCTGACGGAGTCGGCAGTCAGGGCCTTGCCGCCGCTGATGATGTGGCCACGCTCGTTGATAAGGCCAGCCTGACCGGCCACGGCACGGATGGTGCCGGTGGCGTCAAACACGGCGGTCATCACCAGTGCCAGTACGGTCGGAATGACTACCGGATTGAGGGCGCCCAGCAGATCCATGCTGCCTACCAGAGAGCCCTTCTCTCCAGTCAGGCTCGGCATGGCGAAGAAGCCCTGCCAGGTCACTTTCGGGTCGAAGATAAGGCCGAGGATGGAGATGGCGATGATCACCATCAGGATGCCGCCCGGCACCTTGCGACGCTCCAGACCGAAGATGGCGGCCAGACCCAGCACCGTCATGATCACCGGGAAGGCGGTCACTTCACCCAGCTGAACCGGCAGACCGGCCCCTTCGTTCTTGATCACCATGCCGACGCCGTTGGTGGCGATCAGCAGCAGGAACAGACCGATACCGATGCCGGTGCCGTGAGCGATGCCGGAGGGGAGGTTATCCAGGATCCACTGGCGCACGCCGGTGACACTGATCAGGGTAAACAGCACACCCATCAGGAAGATGGCGCCCAGAGCGACCGGAATGCTCAGTCCCTGACCCAGCACCAGACTGAAGGCGGTAAAGGCGGTGAGGGAGATGGCGCAACCGATAGCCATCGGCAGCTTGGCCCACAGGCCCATCAGCAGGGAGCCGAAGGCGGCGATCAAACAGGTGGCCACAAACACCGGGCCCTGCTCAAAGCCGGCAGCGCCCAGCATGTTTGGCACCACTATGATGCTGTAGACCATCGCCAGGAAGGTGGTCAGCCCCGCGACCAGCTCCTGACGCACGCTGCTGCCGCGCGCAGAAATGGAAAAATAAGAGTCCAGAAAGCCGCCAGTCCCTGTTTGGGCGGCCATATCTTGCTTTGCCATAACTAATCCTGAAAGTGTGAAGGAAATCGTTTGCGTTGGTGGCGCGCAAAATAGCAAGAATTCGCGGCAAATACAGCGGATAACCGGACTTTTTCGTCACTATTTTACATTTTGAGTCCATTCGGAGCTCATTCTAAGACTCAAGCGGTGAGAGCGTGTAAGGGAGGGATCAAGCGGTTGGGAAGGGTAGGTCTGTGAGGAAAAGCGGGGAAAAACAAAAAACCCGCCTAAGCGGGTTTTTTTAATTCTTGCAGAGCGGTCAGCAGTTGGCATGAGCCATCAGCAGCATGCTCCGGCTTGAATTACAGACCAACTACGTTGGCAGCAGCCGGGCCTTTCTGGCCTTGCTCGATGGTGAACTCAACGCGCTGACCTTCGTCCAGGGTTTTGAAGCTGGTGGACTGGATAGCGGAGAAGTGTACGAACACGTCTTTGCTGCCGTCAGCCGGGGAGATGAAACCAAAACCTTTCTCAGCGTTGAAGAACTTAACGGTACCAGTCATTTTGTTAGACATAATAATTTCCTTAAATAGTGTTGAATGCCACCTAAATGGCAATTTTTGATTTTTCGTCAGCAATACGTATGGGGAGCACTAAAGAAGGAGAATTATTTGATAAGAATTATCCGAGGATAACGCTTATGCTAATCACTGCTTTACTAAAATGACTGCCTAACATAATCAGGTCTGAACTGCCGAACCATCGAGAAAGATTAAAACACGCTCTCATTTTTAAAGCAAACTTTATCTCGATATTAATGTTTTGTAACAGCCAAAAATATCATTTTTTATAGTAAACATGATGCATTTCAACGGCATAGGAAAATCAGTGCAGACTCATATCACCCTGTGGCAAGTCAGATTCGGCTTTTTTGTCCTGACTATGTAGCCAGTTCTGACAAAAAATATGAGAAAAAATGAAAAAGTTGGCGATAGACCGGAGATTGTCAGTTGGCGTTCTCTCTAATCCACAATGTGAATCATTCCTCTGCGGCTGCGATTAGCGACTGAGATGCAAATCAATGGCAGCGCCAAATCTGGCTCATCGAGCATCGCCCAGACATGCAAACGCCCGCAGGCACAAGTGCCAGCGGGCGTTTTGCAAGAAAGGATCAGCGCTTGCTGCGAAACTTGTTGCTGACCGAATCAATCCAGCTGAAGGTTTCCGGCAGTACCTGGTTCTTGGCGCGTTCTTTGGCTTTCTCGCGAGCCAGCTTGGAGGCAGCCTTGGCCGCTTCGGCGCGGTCGGCCACAATTTTCAGGCGACCCTCTTCACGGATCTTGTTCCGCTCTCCGTTGGTCAGCTGGTGGTCTGCATTGGCTTGTGCCTTTTGCAATAACAAGGCTATCTCGGCTTTTTCGGCCTCGGTCAGATCTTTCATTTCCAGCTTTTTCACGGCGCGCTCCTGCGGCAGGGTGGTTAGACACCCTAACACAGTTGTGCCGATCACTTCTTATGCAATCGGCTTTCCGGCAGTAAAAATGCGGGTTTGTGCCAACTTTCCGTTATTTCGCTGCCACTTTCCCGCCTGTTTGCCACATTTCAATTTATGGCGAGCGGTGAGGGCATCTCTTGCTCCTCCGGCTCGACGTGGATCAGCACGATGGCGTGGGGCAACTGCTCCATGATGGCGTGTTCGATGCGATCACAGATATCGTGGGCTTCGCCGATGCTCATCTCCGGGGGCAGGGTGAGGTGGAAGTCGATATGGCGACGACGACCGGCACGACGGCTGCGCAGATCGTGGAAACCGCTGGCGGCAGGGCAACATTCGGTGATGATGCGGCTGGTCATCGCCAGCTCTTCCGGGCTCATGCTCTGGTCGATCAGCGGCTGGAAGGCCTCGTTGAGCATGCTGATCGCCTCTTTGACAATAAAGATGGCGACCGCAATGGCGACCAGCGGGTCGAGGATGGCGAGGGAGTAGCCGAACAGACCGGCCAGCCAGATCCCGCCAAGACCGACGGCGACACCGGCTGAAGTGAGCACATCCGCCTTGAGATGGAGCGCATCGGCCGCCAATGCAACTGACTCTTCTTCCCGGGCCACCTTGTAGAGGTAGGCTGAGACGCCGCTGTTGACCAGCGCCGAGATCACCATCACCAGCACGCCCCAGCCAATGCTTTCAATCGGGCTGGGGGTGATTAGCTTGTCGACAGCTTCGAAGATGATCCAGCCTGCGGCCAGCAAGATAAGCAGTGCTTCGATGACACCGGAGACATTTTCAATCTTGTCGTGACCATAGGGGTGGCTCTCATCGGGCGGGAGATCGGACTTTTTCACCGCGAACAGGGCGATCAGGGCCGCCACCAGATCCATGGCGGAGTGGATCGCCTCCGAGATGATACTGACCGAGCCGCTGGCGAACCCGGCTACCATTTTCATGATGATCAGACTGATATTGGAGCAGACCGACACCATGGCGGCTCTGGTTTTTCTGTTCATGTACAGCTTCCTGAATAAAAACGGATATTTCGGTGCGGCGCGCATTATATCCGGCTGACCGGAAATAACCTATTCGGTGTTGTAACCTGATGTTTCTGATGATATTGCGAATGCTTATTAAAATGGTGACCTCTTGCGCGGCAATAAATAATGAGAGGGATTTATATTTATCCGTGAAAATATCTAGGTAACGATGACTTAATATAAGCGTGACAACATTTAATAATGCGAATTACTCTTTTTTGGTCTTTCCTGTCGAGGTCGTTTGGCCTCCCCGCTCAAGGGGCTGCGCGCGGCATTTTTTGGACGAGAATGAGGCTGGATCCGGATGCCGCTGGAGGGTATGCTGGGTCTGGTGATGGTCTTGCACCATCCCACCAAGCGTACTGAAGTTGATGATTCGGATGGCATGCTGGCTCCCATGAGGAACCAACTGTCTGGGTAACATTTTTGGAGTTTGATGATGAGTAACAAAGAACATCACAACGGCAAAGATGCCAAGAAAAAACCGCAGATGTCACTGAAAGAGAAACGCGAAGCCAAACGTCAGAAAGCAGAACTGAAAAACGGCAGCGCAATGAAGTAACGCTCCCCTACTGCTGTTCCTTCGGAGCCAGTACAAAGCCAGCCCTAACCGGCTGGCTTTTATGTTTGTGGCTCACGGTGTAGCGCCGTAAGCCGCGAAAATCTGGTGATAACGACCATCCTGACGCATAGCCTCAAGGCGCTTATCAAACAGATTGCGGGCATCGGCCGTTCGGAAGGCAAAGTGATAGACGGTGGGTGGGAAGAGGTCTGCTTGCCTGACCTGATTGCGCTCGTAGTGCTCGCCTGCCTGGGCGGTGGCAATCAGCTGGTCGAGGTAGTAGTAGAACACCCGCTCCTCCAGTACGACTGCATCCACCCTGCCGCGCATCAGCTGATGTACCTGCACCTGCTGCTTGGCTACCTCCTCATAGTGGGGATTCTGGTTGGCCATGGTGGCGAACGCGCCCCCAGAATGATCCTTGCCCGTTGAAAGGCGGTGACCTGTTTTGAATGCAGATCGTCCAGAGTACTGATGTGGGTGCTGCGCAGGGTGAAGATCCGGTTATGGAAGGTGATAACGGGCTGGGTCAGAACGTGAGGATCAACCATACCGGGTCTGACGTTGATGATGGCATCCAGCTTTCCTGATTCGAACAGGCGGAAGGTGCGCTCCAGTGGCAGAAATTCAAAGCTGGGTTCATAGCCGCTGCCAGCGAACGCCTCTTTCAGCAGATCCAGCTCAATGCCACTCTGATTACTTTCGATGACATAAGGGGGGATGGCAAAGCTGACCCCGACCTTGAGTGGCTTTGCCTGCAACTGGCCGGACAGCATGCTGGTCAGCATGAGCAATAAAGGGGTGAGCAGTTTCATTGCACTTTTCACAAAGCGCTCCTGTGGAGAGTATCCATCACTGTAGGGGAGGCAACCAAAAAGCGTTATATCCCTTTCGGGCTGAGAGGTTCAGCCTGAGTGCATAAAAAAAGACTCTGAGTTATCAGGGCCTTTTCAATATTCTGTTCTTAGAACGGAAGGGCAGGAACTTTTCAGTGTAACTGCCACTGTGTGTGTGAGTTGGTTGAGTGCAAGCCAAGTAAACACTGTTTTGTAGTAGTCTAAGGCGTTGTTTCCCAAATCGATACAGCTTGAATGGAACTAACTGA
>NZ_JRJY01000165.1:0-10321 GCF_000801015.1 Aeromonas sp. ZOR0001
CATTTGCGGTGATCTCCGGCGGCCCCGGCACCGGCAAGACCACGACTGTGGCGAAACTGCTCGCCATTCTGGTGGAGACCGGCCTGCAAGCGGGCAAGGCCCCGGCGATCCGGCTGGTGGCCCCCACTGGCAAGGCGGCGGCGCGCCTCACCGAGAGTATCGGCTCTGCCCTGCAGGCCCTCGATCTGCCCCCCGAGTGGGTCGAAGCGATCCCCACTGAGGCGGGCACCCTGCACCGGCTGCTCGGGGTCATTCCGGGGCGCAGCCAGTTCCGCCACCACGCGGGCAACCCGCTGCACCTCGACCTGCTGGTGGTGGATGAGGCCTCCATGGTCGATTTGCCGATGATGGCGCGCCTGCTCGATGCGCTGCCAAGTCACGCCCGCCTGATCCTGCTCGGCGACAAGGATCAGCTCGCCTCGGTGGAGGCGGGGGCCGTGCTCGGCGATATCTGCAGCTTTATCGAACAGGGCATCAGCCCGGCGCAGGCGGACTGGCTCTCCCGCCAGACCGGCTACCGCTTGCAGGGCACGCCCGCGGGGGCACCGGTGCGCGACAGCCTCTGCTTGCTGGCCAAGAGCTGGCGCTTTGATCAGCACTCCGGCATCGGTCAGCTGGCGCGCGCCTGCAACAGCGGCGATGCCACGGCGGTGGAATCAGTCTGGGGCGCAGGATTCGCCGATATCAGCCTGCACCCCTGGGCGGGGGAGGCCTACGATGCCCTGATTGCCCAGGGGGTGGCCGGTTACGGCAGCTATCTGAAGGCGGCCCGAGCGGGGGAAGCGCCCGCCGCCGTATTCAAGGCATTCAACAGCTTCCAGATCCTCTGCGCCCTGCGCGATGGCCCGTTCGGGGTGCTGGGGCTAAACGAGCGGCTCGAACTGGCCCTGTCACGGGCTGGCCTGATCGCCCGCGATGGCGACTGGTATGCCGGTCGCCCGGTAATGGTGGTGCGCAACGACCACGGCGTCGGCCTCTACAACGGCGATATGGGGCTCTGCCTGCCCGATGAAACTGGGCGGCTCAAGGTCTGGTTCGAGCAGCCGGACGGCACCCTGCGCGCCCTGTTGCCCAGCCGCTTGCCGCCCCACGAGACGGTCTACGCCATGACCATCCACAAATCCCAGGGCTCGGAGTTTGCCCATACCGTGCTGGTGTTGCCCGACAGCCCCAGCCCGCTGCTGACCCGCGAGCTGGTCTATACCGGCATCACCCGCGCCAAGGCGCGCCTCGATCTCTACGGCGATCGCGCCCTGCTGTCACAGGCAGTACGGAAAAAGACTGAGCGTTATTCCGGATTGGCGGAGAGGTTGGGGGCGTGAGCGATTAGATTGAAACGAGTTCATTTATGAAAAATAATTTTCTTTCATTTATAGGTATTCGAGGGGAAAATATGGAAAAATTAGATAAGTCAGATTTTAATAAAGAGAAGGAATATATTTGGAAACGGCTGTCAGAGCTAACTCAAGAATTGGATGAGAAAGCTAACTCTGAAGATTTGAAAAATTTAGCAATGAGTGTGCCTGAAAGCTTAAAAGATGCGGCGCAATCATCTAGAAAAACGTCTGAGTATAGGAACAAAGCTCAAAAGGCCAAGGATGAGGCGGAGCTGGCAAAGAACATTATTGATAGTTTTAAGTCAGATTCAGAATCTGCCTATGAACGTATTAGTGAGATTGATAGTTCTTCTGAACGCATCCATGTCAAACTTCAGGCGTTACTAGCCAATGCTGATTCTAAGTATGAAGATTTAGTTACGGCATATGATGAGTCAACTGCTGCTATTGGGAAAATAAAAGCAATAACTCAAGAGCATGACGCGCTTGTTGAAACGGTTAACTATATTCATGAGTATAAAGAAGAGTGCGACTCAAACCATGGTAAGATAAAAAACCTGTTGTCACAATCTGCAGCGTTGAAAAGAGAAATCGATAATGTTCATGACGAGATATTTGGATATGAAAGTACGGATACCGATAGTGAAACGACAACTAGGGTTGAAGGACTTCGTGAGAAGTTAGCTAAGACATATAAAGAGCTGCGTGCTGAGTTGTCTACGCTATCAGGCGATATTGAAGACCATAAATCGAAAACGAGTTTGTATTTAAAAGAGTTAAAGTCTGATGCTGAATTAAAGTATGAAGAATATGTTTCTAACTGCAATGAATCTTATGAGGATGTATTGCAACGTATTAGGAAGCTATTACCACAGGCAATGACTGCAGGACTCGCATCTGCATACAATGATAAGATAGAGACAGAGATAGCAGAGCAAAATAAACATGAAACGTCCTTCAATAAGGCAATATTTTATCTTTTCTTAATATCGCTTCTTCCTTTTGCTGTAAACGCGTATAGATTGTTTGCTAGTGAAGATGACCTAGTTACGATTATAAAAGATACGCCGTATTTGCTAAGTGCAATGTTACCATTGTATATTCCTGTTTTATGGTTGGCATATACAACAAACAAGAGTTATAAATTATCTAAGAGACTTATTGAGGAATATACTCACAAAGGTGTTGTAAGTAAGACCTTTGAAGGGTTATCGCACCAAATTGATGAACTGGAAGACCAAAAAATATCTGAGGAACTTAGGGTCAAGCTTCTTTTCAATATCGTATCTGTAAATACAGAGAACCCAGGAAAATTAATTTCTAATTACGACAAGTCAGATCATCCGCTTATGGACGCGCTTGATAAAAGTGCACAACTGGCTGATGCTGTGACGAAGCTCTCTAAAATTCCAGGTTTCTCTGCGATTGCTAAGAAACTAGATGAAAAGGCGAATCAGATTGTTGCGGATAAGGCTGATAAAATTAACTCTGTTCTTGGCGCTGACTTAGATGATGCGGGAAAAGAAGATGCAAAAAATATTGCATCGAAAGATTCACGTCCAGATCAGGCTGCATAATGACATCTTGTATGTTGGGCTTCTCAGGCTCAGCACCAACCTACCGATTGTGTAGGTTGTGGCTGGGCGTAGCGAAGCCCAAAGTTTACCGCGCGCTCTCTTTTATCCTGCCCCTCATCCCCGACCCTTCTCCCGCAAGGGGAGAAGGGAGATTCGGCTTCGTGGATATACACGCGATTGCCAACCTCATATCCCCGATGCTGATTTATTCCCTCTCCCTCCGGGAGAGGGCGGGGTGAGGGGTAGGGTGCAAAGAACGAAGTGAATTGCACCGCTGCTATTTATCTGCCAAAAGGTGTAATGCGCTGCGCTTATTACACCCTACATCCAACCCACACATGACAGGATGTCATTGCTTGAAACTTGAATTTAACACCATCGATCTGGAGCGGGATTACGAGCTCTGTGTGCAGGCGCGCAGGGATGCCTATTTTTGCAGCTTTCATACCCATGATGGTTTTGCCGACTTTATCGACGGCTATCGGGAGCGGATCCGCGAAAGGCTGGGGCAAGCGCAATGGCACTACCTTCATGTCTGGGCGGGTGAACAACGGGTGGGCCAGCTGGAGTTTCGCAGCTTTTCCGATGAGCCCGAGACCGGTTATGTGCAGCTGATTTATCTGTTCCCCGAATATCGTGGCACCGGTTTGGCTGCCGTGTTGCAGGCCTATATTCGCCAGCAGTTGCTGGGGGCGGGTTGTAAATGGGCGATGCTCTCCGTGAGTCGTACCAATGTGCGGGCCTTGAATCATTACCGGCGCTTTGGCTGGGTATTTCTGCGTCCCAATCCGAAACATCAGGAGACGGATTTTTATCGGCTGACTCTGGCCGAGTGACCTCTGTGGGGGGCTCTGGGTATCCCCTCATTTATTCCCATCCCCCAAATGACTGAATCGTGAGTTAAATCCGGTAAATGGGGCGCGCTTGAGCCACACTTATGACCACCCTGATTCAGCCTGCGCCGTGAGTGGCCGGTAACCGGGAAAACGATGGTGCGGTGGGGTTCTGGCTGACAGTTCTGTTGCAATATGCCAAGGTAGCGCCTCACGACAACAGCACGATTCCCCGTGGTGGCGCGGGGCGGAAGAACAAGGATAACTGCTATGGTGCAGGACAGTGACACGATCAGGATCTCGGATGTCAGCGAGGCCGTGGTGCATGGCATTCTGGAGGTGACCAGCGATGGCATCTGGGATTGGCATGCCAATACCGGTTTTGTCTATCGCAACCCCGGCTGGTACCGGATGCTGGGTTATGAGCCTCACTCCCTCGGCAATACCGTCTTCACCTGGGAGAACGTGATCCACCCCGACGATCTGGCGGCTGTGATGGCGAAGTTCGATCTCTGCCTGAGCGGCAGCGTCCATGAGTATCGCGCCGAGTATCGTTGCCGCTGCCGGGATGGCAGTTACCTCTGGATTGAGGATTGCGGCCGCATCATTGAGCGCAATCCCGACGGGTCTGTGGCGCGGATGATCGGTGCCCATCGCGATATCCACGCCAGCAAGTTGTTGCTGGATCAGCTGGAGCGGCGCAATCAGTCGCTGGAGCAGCAGGTTGCCGAGCGCACCGCCGAGCTGGTGCGACTCAACGAGGCGCTGCAACAGAAAGCCGAGGAGAACCGTCTGCTGGCAGAGACCGATGCCCTGACTGGCGCCGCCAGCCGCTATCGTCTGGAGCGGGCGTTGCAGCTGGAGTGCGAGCGGGCGCGCCGCTTCCATCAGCCGTTTACGGTGATCGCCATGGATGTGGACAACTTCAAGCAGATCAACGACAGCTATGGCCACAACGCCGGGGATCAGACCCTGATCAACATAGTGGCGCTGGTGCGTCGCCATATCCGCGAGATCGATCTGCTGGCCCGCTGGGGTGGTGACGAGTTTATGGTGTTGTTGCCCAACACCGGCCGCGAGGATGCGCTGGTGGTGGCGAGCAAGTTTCAGGCATTGATGGCGAGCGAGCCCATCTGCCCCCATGCGCCCGCTACCATGAGCTTCGGGCTGGCGGAGTATCAGCAGGATGAGCAGAAGGAGAGCCTGATGGTGCGCGCAGATCGGGCGCTCTATCAGGCCAAGCAGCTGGGTAAAGACCAGATCTGCTAACGCGGGGTACGGAAAGAAGAGCAGTAAAAAGGGCCGCAGGTTTGAAACCTGCGGCCCTTTTGCATTGTGACTGACGCGGCGCGACTCAGAAGTGGTAGCGCAGACCCAGCTTGAAGGTATCCAGAGAGTAGTGCTCGTCACCCAGGCTCAGGGCGTCGAACTGGCGCTCGTAACCGATACCGGCAGAGAAGTGGTCGTTGAAGGCGTAGTCCAGACCTACTTCCAGATTGGGGTGTACCTTGCTCTTGGTTGCGCTCTCGTTTACCTGACCGCTGAAACCGAGGAGGGTGGCGTTGCCGACAACTTCCACTTCGGTGCGGGTGTAGGCGATACCCGGTTTGGCATAGGCGCTGAAGCCCCAGGCCAGCGGCTGACTCAGCTTGGCGGCCAGGCTGATGCTGCGGGTTTCGATGGTGGTGTCGGCAAAGCCGGTTGCAATCGGGGAGGTTACCCAGGTCAGCTGATCCATCTGTTGGGCGTGCAGGCCACCTTCAACGGCCAGCCAGGGTTTGAAGCTGTAACCCACGATCAGGCTGCCGCCGTCGAGTTGGTCGTCGATCACTTTGGCGTCATAGGCGTCTTTGGCAGCACCATCGAGATCCATCTTGGAGGTGGTCAGATCCAGACCTGCATACCAGCCTTCGGCATGGGCGCCGCCATTCATGGCCAGAGCAAGCAGGGAGAAAGCGGCAATTTTATTAAACTTGTTCATGGATAAATAACCTTGTGTTGCGTGAACTGCGTGTGATTTATATTGCTCAATCCATGAAGCTTTTTATATTTCCGTCATTGCTCTGCTTTCACAGAGGGGCCGCAGTATAGTCAGCATATTTCGGAATAACAAGAGAGTGATTTTCCCATTCTTCTAAATATGACTGGCTGCAAGTAGGGGCATTTTGTTTAATAAATGGTGTTATTAGAGTTTTAGCTTTATTGAGGTTTAAATAATTAACTGGTTAGGCAAATGACAGGCTGAGAGTTCGGTTTTGATTCTATGTGATTGATTTGTAACGGCATTAAATTTTCATTCGAGCATAGCCGTGATGAGTTGTCTAAAAATTGGCATCTCAGATGTCACTCACAGGCGTCAGGCTCTTTTCGATGATTTTTTGAACGCCTCACAAGGTGAAACCGTGAGAAAAAAATCTATCTTTTTGCCTGTTTTTTGCTCTTTTTGAGGTTTGGGATTGTTCCCATTGAGGGTTTTGGTGGTCTTTTGAGGCTGTTTTTACGTGGGCTATGTTACCCACCAGATGAGTGGGTGGGTTCTTATGGGTGGCTTTTCTCTTTACCCGGTAGCAGTTGTTGGGGTGGGCATGAGGCGCGATAAGCAGATATGGGGCGTGCGGCCTGATTAATTTTGTCTGCTTATATACACAAGCCATTTAAAAGATATGCTTTTGGCGTTTTAAATAACTTGATTATATTCGTTCGTATATTTTACGAAGCTTTCCAAGCAGGCCATTTAAATATATTTAATGGCAATGAGACGGTATTGATGGCCGTTTAGGATATCTTGCCAGAACGGTCGTGGTGGCTGGCGCATCAGTGGGCGGCGGGTAGCCGGTGACACTTCCCCTTGCCGGGGCCCTTGACCTGACCTGCGAATTCAGGGAAAAGAAAAGGGCGGTGCTATCAGCGCCGCCCAATGCCAGGAAAGAGAAAAAACCTTACGGTTTAAAAGATAAAAATTTGGAAGCAAACAATCGATTTCTCAACCAGGAAGGGTCTTGAATTCGATACGTTTCGATTATGCGCGATGTTCTATGCAGCACTAGCAAAATGTTTGCGGGTTGAAAGATATGCACTGTCTGGTGTCAGATTTTGCGACCTCATCGTTCAACTGGTCTGTCCTGATGGGCGTTATAGGCGATTTTTTCTCTAGGCTGTTTTTTCGGTGTCAATATCTGAGCCTTGAAGGTAAAAACAGGTCAGAAGCTGACTCGGCATAACCATGCAATGAAAGTGCGATAACAAGGAAGAGTGGCATGACCTACAGCCAGACCCTGGCCAACAATATTCTCGACACCCTGAAGAAGACCCTGACCGACAAGGGGATCCGCTATCAGACCCTGGCAGAAGCCATGGGTGTCTCCATCGCGACCGTGAAACGGATGATGAACAAGCCCTCGCTGCCGTTCGATACTCTGCTGGAGATCTGCCATCTGGTGGGGCTCTCGTTCGAGGAGTTGCTGGATCGCACTCAGGACGCCCAGAGCCGCCGCGCCGTCTTCACTCAGGAGCAGGATGAGGCGTTTCACAACGAGCCGGGGCTCTACGCCTTTCTCGCCAATATCTTCTGGCGCGACAAGACGCTGATCGATCTCAAGCGGGAGTACGGCCTGACCGATGCCTCCTGCTACCTCTATCTGCGCAAGCTGGAGAAGCTCGGCATTTTGCAGCTTGGTATCGACAACAGTTACCACTTCCTGATCAGCGAGCGGATCAGCTTCGAGCAGCACAGCCGTTTCGCCCGCCAGCAGGCACGGCAGGCAATGTCGGTGCTGGGGGAGTATCTGGTGGAGAACATGCACAAGTCGAACAACTATATGGCGCTCTGCCAGCTGCACCTCAACGAGGGGGAGGCGATGGCGCTGATCGACCGGATGAAGGAGTACTGGCATCAGGAGATCAAGCTCAACCGCCCCGCCATCGGCCAGCAGGAGCACGCCAAGACCTACACCATGTCGCTGCAACTGGCCGACTGCGGCTATCAGAGCTTTGACGACATGATCCCCAATATCGACAACTGATCCCGGCGGATCCTGCGGGATCCGTGTCTGCTCGTGAGTCTGAGCGTGGTTACTCTGCCAGTTGCATGGGCTGCGCTGTGGCGATGATGGGTTGCAGCGCCCGGGTATCGAGACAGATACGAATGGCATCCGGCCGCCAGTGCTCGATATCGCAATCCACCAGACCGCCTCGCTCGTCGTAGTTGACCCGCACCAGCCGCAGCACCGCGCTCCCCTCCGCCAGATTGAGGGCGCGGGCGATGGCGCCGCGCGCCGCCGAGGGGGTGATCTCGAGACTCGCCCCACCCTGGCCTATGCCATAGCGCTGCTGATAGAGCTCGGTGAGGGAGCTGGCCAGCGGTGCGCTGGCGATATCGGGAAAGCGGCTGGCCAGCAGATGATGGCTGACGTGGAGCACCGGGCGGCCGTCGATCAGCCGCTGGCGGCGGATCTCATAAAGTGGGGTGAAGGGTTCCAGCCCCATCCAGCGGCACAGCTCGCTGCTGGCAAGCTCGCTGCCGTGGGCCAGCACCCGGGTTTCGGCGGTGCGCTGCTGCTCGCCGATCCACTGGTGAAAGTGGGTGTGGATGGCGGGATCGTAGGTGAGGCGGGGCGGTGCCACAAACCAGCCACGCCGCTCGGCACGGTAGATAAGGCCATCCGCTTCGAGGCTGGAGAGCGCCTCCTTGATGGTGATGCGGGTGGTGGCGAAACGCTCGCTCAGTGCCCGTTCGGCGGGCAACTGCTGCCCGGCCCCCAATTGGCCGCTGCCGATATAGCGGCGCAGGGTCTGGCAAATCTGCTCGCACTTGGAGGATGAGCGACCATCGGCCATGCTCTGTTCGTTTACTCTCTGCTCGCTCAATCTCGGCTCGGTCACACTCTTGTCCCTGTTGCTTATTCAGAAGGTGGATGACTGGAGTAGTCCAGCTTCACTTGGGTTCAGAGTTGTAACCGCTGTGGATGACAGCGCCATGACAGGGTGATTGTCATCAAACTGCCATTAAAGCGCCCCGCCACCGTCACAATTCCCCTCTAGCATCCCTCTCGAACCTTAACTGACCTAGTCCAGAGGGATGGGATGATGAAAAGCGTGATCGCAAGTGCACTGGCTCTGGTGGCCATCAGTCAACCGCTGTTTGCCGCCGAAAATATTGCAGATCTTGAGAAGGCCGCTCGCGGCGAAGGCCAGCTCCACAGCATCGGCATGCCCGACAGCTGGGCCAACTGGAAGGATACTTGGCAGCAGCTGGGCAGCATCTACGGCATCAAGCATCAGGATACTGACATGAGCTCGGCGCAGGAGATCGCCAAGTTCGCCGCCGAGAAGGCCAATGCCACCGCCGATATCGGCGATGTGGGCGGCGCCTTCGGTCCGGTTGCGGTCAAGCAGGGGGTTACCCAACCCTACAAACCCTCCACCTGGGCTGACATTCCCAACTGGGCCAAGGATGCGGACGGTCACTGGATGCTGGCCTATACCGGCACCATTGCCTTCCTGATCAACAAGGATCTGGTCAAGGCCGCCCCCACCAGCTGGCAGTCCCTGCTGGGTGGCGACTACAAGGTGACCCTGGGTGACGTGGGCGTTGCCTCTCAGGCCAACAACGGCGTGCTGGCGGCGGCCTATGCCACCGGTGGTAGCGAGAAGAATCTGAAACCTGCACTGGAGCTGTTCGGTCAGCTGGCCAAGCAGGGCCGTCTCTCCCTGAACGATCCCACCATCGCCAACATCGAGAAGGGCGAGGTGGAAGTGGGTGTGCTGTGGGACTTCAACGCCCTCAACTACCGCGACCAGATCGACCCCAAGAAGTTTGATGTGGTGATCCCGAGTGACGGCTCCGTCATCGCCGGTTACACCACCATCATCAACAAGTGGGCCAAGAACCCCAACGCCGCCAAGCTGGCGCGGGAATACATCCTCTCCGATGCCGGTCAAATCAACCTGGCCCGCGGCTACGCCCGCCCGATCCGCAGCAACGTGACTCTGCCGGATGACGTGAAGGCCAAGCTGCTGCCAGCCGAGCAGTACGCCAATGCCAAGCCGGTGCAGGATCACGCCGCCTGGGAGCAGAGCTCCAAAGCCCTGCCGCGCCAGTGGCAAGAAACCGTCATGATCAACATGCAGTAAGGGAATCCAGTGCAACACAAGGTGATAGTGGTACTTGTGGATGGTCTGGCAGCCGAGGTAGCCCACACCATGGGCTACCTCGGTGGCATGGTGGAGGCGGGGCGGGGCCTGCATACGACCCTGAATGCTGCCCTGCCGTCTCTCTCCCGGCCCCTCTACGAGTGCATCCTGACCGGCGTGCCGCCGGTGGTGAGCGGCATCACCCACAACGGGGTGAGTCGCCTCAGTCTGCATGACTCCATCTTCCATCTGGCCCGCGCTGCGGGTAAACGCACCGCAGCGGCGGCCTACCATTGGGTGAGCGAACTCTACAACCGCAGCCCCTGGCTGGCGGCCCGCGATCGCTTTACCCACGATGAGCTGTTGCCCATTCAGCACGGCTGCTTCTACTGGGATGACAACTATCCCGACAGCCATCTGCTGATGGATGGCGAGTGGCTGG
>NZ_JRJY01000165.1:10401-12890 GCF_000801015.1 Aeromonas sp. ZOR0001
TGCGCAGCCAGTACGATCCCGATTTTCTGCTGATCCACCCGATGGGGGTGGACGATGCGGGCCACAAGTTTGGCCTCGATTCCCGCCAGTACCGCAATCAGGCGCGCCGGATGGACAGCCTGCTGGCCGATCTGCTGCCCCAGTGGCTGGCGGAGGGGTATCAGGTGGTGATCACCTCGGATCACGGCATGAACAACGACCTGAGCCACGGCGGCACCCTGCCCGAAGAGCGCACCGTGCCGCTCTGGCTGTTTGGCGATGCCTTTATCGAACGCTGGCCGGATGGGGTAGTGATCGCCCAGACCCAGCTCTGCGCCCTGATGGCCGATCTGCTGGGCATCCCCCACGACAAGCCGGCAGCGCCACCGCTGCTCAAGGCGGCCTTTATGCGCGAGGTGCACTGATGATGCCTGCCACCACCGAGATCCTCGCGGATCGACCCGTGGCAACCAAGCTCCGGGTGCGCCGCCACTGGCTGCCCGCGCTGGTGCTGCTGCCGTTTATCCTCTTGATGCTCCTGTTCCAGCTCGCTCCCATGGTGTGGGTGCTGGTGGGCAGTTTCCAGACCCCCGATGGCTGGGGCCTCGACTACTATCGGGAGATTTTGAGCTCCCCCTTCTACCTGCAATCGTTCGGCAACTCATTGCGCATCGCCGGTATCGCCAGTCTGGCGGGGCTGGCTATCGGTACCCTCGGGGCAGCCGCGCTGCGCCACAGCAGCGAGCGGGTCAAACGGCTGCTGCTGGCCTTTGTCACCATGACCGGCAACTTCAGCGGGGTGCCGCTGGCATTCGCCTTTATCATCATTCTCGGCATCAATGGTGCGGTGACCCTGCTGCTGAAATCATGGGGATTGATCGACGGCTTCAACCTCTACTCGGGTAGCGGCCTTATCCTCATCTACACCTACTTCCAGATCCCGCTCGCCCTGCTGCTGCTCTACCCGGCGTTTGATGCGCTGCAGGATGAGTGGCCGCAAGCGGCCGCGCTGCTCGGCGCGAGCAAGGGACAATATGTGTGGCATGTGGCGCTGCCGGTGCTGACGCCTGCGCTGCTCGGCACCCTGATCATCCTGTTTGCCAACGCGGTGGGGGCTTATGCCTCCGCCTACGCCCTCACCACCGGCAACTTCAATCTGGTGACCATCCGGGTGGCCAGTCTGGTCTCCGGCGATATCTTCCTCGAGCCCAATATGGCGGCGGCGCTGGCGGTGATCCTGATGGTGCTGCTGGGGGTGGTGACGGCCGCCAACCAGTGGCTGCTGAAAAAGAGCTATGTGAACAAGGGGCAATCCCATGCATGATTTGACGCCGCGCTGGCCCAAGTGGGTGCTGGGTGGGCTGGTCGCCACCCTGCTGCTGCCGCTGCTGGCCACGTTTCTCTACTCCATCTCCACCCGCTGGGGGGCGACCCTGCTGCCGGATGGCTTCACCCTCGACTGGTATCTCAAGCTGTGGGGCGACCCGCGCTTTCTGGCGGCGTTTGGCCGCAGCCTCCTGGTCTGCTTCGCCACCCTGCTGCTGGGGACCCTGGTGCTGGTACCCACCGTGCTGGTGGTGGCCTACTACTTCCCAAAGCTGGATCCCTGGATGAACCTGCTGATCCTGCTCCCTTTCGCGGTGCCACCTGTGGTCTCGTCAGTGGGGTTGCTGCAGATCTACGCCGATGGTGTCCTGCCGATTATCGGCACGCCGTGGATCCTGATCGGCACCTGGTTCACCGTGGTACTCCCCTTTATGTATCGGGCGCTGGCCAACAGCCTGCAAGGGGTACCGCTCAGAGATTTGATGGATGCCGCCCATCTGCTGGGGGCCAGTAGTCGGCGCGCCTTCCTGCTGGTGGTGATCCCCTGCCTGCGCAAGGGCCTGCTGGCGGCGCTGTTTCTCTCCCTTTCCTTCCTGCTCGGCGAGTTCGTGTTTGCCAACATGCTGGTGGGCACCCGCTACGAGACCCTGCAGGTCTACCTCTACAACATGCGCGCCACTTCTGGCCACTTCACCAGTGCGCTGGTGATGAGCTACTTCCTGCTGACCCTGCTGCTCACCTGGGCGGCCAACAGATTTCATCGGTGATCCAAGATGTTTCATTTAGAAGTCAATCAGTTGCACAAATCCTACGGCGATACGCCGGTGTTCGAGGGGATCGAATTCGGCATTCGCAAGGGGGAGCTGGTGACCCTGCTCGGCCCCTCCGGCTGCGGCAAGTCCACCTTGCTGAGGGCGCTGGCCGGGCTCACTCCGGTGGATGGCGGTCAGGTGCGGGTGGCCGGTGAGGAGATCACCTGGCAGGCGCCCCAGAAGCGGGGTATCGGCATGGTGTTCCAGAGTTATGCGCTGTTCCCCAACATGACGGTGTGGGACAACGTTGCCTTCGGCCTCAAGATGAAACCCCAGCCGGGACGGGATCTCGCCGCCAGCGTGCAGGAGGCGCTGGCGCTGGTGGAGCTGACCGGCTTCGAGCGCCGCTATCCGGCCGAGCTCTCCGGCGGT
>NZ_JRJY01000169.1:0-357 GCF_000801015.1 Aeromonas sp. ZOR0001
ACAACCGCCAACGTCGGCATTCACGACTTGGCAATGTCAGCCCGACGGAGTTTAACAAGAGGTATTGGAGAACAGCTCAGGCTGCTTGATCCGGGACTGTCCGATCTTGTCAGGACACCTCATTTCTCCCACTTGTCCGTTGTAGTTACGCAGACTGATTTTCCCCGCCAGCAACTGCTTGAACCGATGTATCGCCGTCTCTGCCAGCGAGTGCCGGTGATACCCCGATATCTTCTTCCAGTGCGCCAACCCTTCCTTGCGCATCACCAGCACGGCCTCATTTCTTGGGTGTCCCTTTTTCCATAACCCCGCGTTCTTGCGAGGCGGGATACAGGCTGTCGCCCCTTTACCTGCTAT
>NZ_JRJY01000084.1:0-9129 GCF_000801015.1 Aeromonas sp. ZOR0001
TTGATAGCAGGCAGCAGGTATTTCGAGATGATGTCGGCTTCGGTAAGGGTTGCTTTGTTGATGGGCGACACAGCGCACTCCGGTTTGAAAGAGGACTGGTGCTGATGTTCTCATGAATACGGGGATGTATGGGAGAGTTATGAGTCCAAAACTTGAGCAGGAACATACCTGAAGCGTTATCAAAGGAATAAGCACCTGCATAGATGGCTAATTACGCAGACCGACATGCTCGTTTCACACTGGCGGGCGAAATCCCGAAGTGTTCAGCCGTCAGCTTGATGCTAGCTGAATTCTCTTTGCGCCAAATGACAACGGCAGCATCGTCAATTGTCTTCTCCCGCCCCAGCGCCTTACCTTCTGCCTTCGCCTTGGCAATCCCGGCCATCTGCCGGAGCTTGATGTTTGAACGTTCCAATTCTGCAACAGCGGCCAACATGGTCAGCATGGCTTTGCCAATGAGAGTGGAGAGGTCGAGCCCAGATCAACTTTGCCTCGTTGACTCTCGTTGGTCGATTAGTTTAACCTTCATATCAAGGGCTCGGAGACGCCCTGCCGGGTCGTCGGCGCCGCCAACGCCGAAAGCAAGCTCTCCTCGTTTCGAAAGTCAGAACGACAAGTTATCAACACACTAACAACTCAACTTAATCACGATCCCATACTGGCGGCCTTGGGGTGGGGGATGATTTTGTTAGGAGAATATAGTGTCTGATAACCTCAAATTTGCTGGGCGTCGCCTCGGCTACCTCCCTTTGCGCGATGGCCACGCCATTCCTCTGCGCGGAATATCACCAGCGGACATTAAAGAAGGCGCGAAATCACGCGTGCTTCATCCCGATGCTGACCCCTTGAAACATAGACAGACGCTCAACGCTATTGTCGATCGCTTGGGCTTCGCCGGAGACTTCGGGACTTATCAAAATAATGGCTGGCCCGAGTTTCAAGCCTTCCTCAAAAAGCACCGCTGTACCAAGCAGGTTGGCACCTTTCCGGTAGATCATGGCGGCTGCATAGATCTTTATTTTTCAGAACATGGCGGCCCCACCCCTCGTGAGTTGGCTGACCGCATCTTCTTCGGCCCCCAAGAGCAGCGGCCTCGTCGGGTATTTCTTGGATACGGCGTGGACTGGTCCGCTTGGGATAACGGGAATGGCCATCAAGTCCCAGCCGCTGCAATCAAGTCCATCAATGCGTTGCCGGAAGTGGCAGCCCAGCTTGGCAAAGACCTGTTTGCACGACGGCTCGACCTGATGGGCCAGTGGGGCTTTCTGGATAACAAGTTGGTTGATGGCCCGCTTAGCACCATAGTCGACAAACGCTACTGGGAACTAAAGTACGGCCCCGAGGACCGGACGGCACAACATGCAAATACTTTTGCCGCAGTCCGTGCGTTCCGCGCCGTTTTTGACGCTCAGCCCGAAGGATGGATTGACGTACTTCCTTACAACAACCGACTCACCGTCCTACGCGCTCATGACGGTTGCTGGGACCTGTTGTGGCGTGATTACAGGGAACATGAACCGCCCAAGCCGGACAATTTGGCCGATTCATACAAATTGGCGATTGCAGATTTGCCATCAAAGTTGATGAGTGAAAGCGACTTGCGTCGAGCCATTCATTTCCGCCAAGAGTTCTGGGACGAAGACGAAGCCCACAAAGCGGAGCAAGCCTTCTACGACCGGGGCGGAAGCATGATGGAGCGGCAACTCACAACGTCCGTCGATGTGCGCCGCACATGGCTGACAGAGCAAGGCATTTGGCGATCACCAGAGCGAGCAAAATGGGCTGGGCCGCTACCAAACGGCTTCCATCTCGTCGAGATTGGAGGCCGCAAGCTGGCTATCAGCGATCTGATAGACCTCGCTTCATTCCGGCAGATGCTGGAGGAAACAGGCTTCCATGAACGACAGGGCGAGCGTAGCGAGCCTTGGGATCGCGCCAATGAAGGCGCCTCTGATGATGCTCCTGTCGGCGCATCATGGGTTGATGCTCAAGCCTATTGCGCATGGCGTGAACGGCAACTTGGTGTCAGCCTCAGGCTACTCACCCAGAAAGAGCTTCGCGCTATTAGACCGGCTTACTCCAAGCACTACGAGTCGATGGCATTTGGTGATTTTCCGTGGGAAAACTGGCCACCTCGTCCACTGGTAGAAGCAAGCGAACAGGCTATCCGCCAAGATGTGCCTTCGGCCGTCAAGTGGTCTGAGCCAAGGTTTCTGGAGCCCAATCCTGGCGTCACTGAATTCCCGCATCCCTGCGGAATTGATGTCAGCAGCTCTAAAGCCATCAACGGTGGAGTTCGCAAAATCTGGATCAAGGACTTTCCTCCACATGCGGCATGGGAAGAGCAGATTCCATGGACAGAACATCAGGGGCTCGAGTTCATTGATGCGTGGGACGCCTACGAATGGTGCCAAGAAAAGGGCCACATTAGCGGCCGTTTTTGGGAGGGCAACATAGGATCAACGTCCTGGGGGGCCTACAAAAATATCAAGGTCTCTTTTCGAGTAGTCATGGACATCGAGGGTTGAAGCGATGTTCAAAAACTCAATCTGTCTCAGCGCCAAAGGAAAACCTCGTCGCGCCTACCCAAATCAGCAATGTGCCGAAGAAGGCGCGCGATATGCTCTAGTATCATATGGCAACCGCATGATGCCCTACCATTGCGGCCGATGCAGCTCCTGGCACTTGTGTCCGGCAGATCGGCACACGCCAGGGCATCACTGCAGTGACTGTTTGAAGCAGGCGTATGCCTCAGAAAGTGCAGCGGTGCGACGTGCACTCATTCTGGAACGAGAACAGGGGGTATTACTTCGAGTGTATGAATGTCCCCATGGCGAGGGATGGCATCTGACGAGTAAACTTTAAACAGCGTGTAGCGGGGCGGGGCTTACGAGCCCCCCCCAAACTTTGCTTAGCGCGAACCTTCACCCTCGCGTTTCCATCGCAGGTAGACCGCATCACCTCACTCTTCTTGCAGCCCTGTGGCGGCCGAGCACCTTCCAGAGTAGGCCAAGGCAAAATGTGACTTTAATGGCCCCCTTTTGCAACCACTTCACAGACCGCTAGTGATTCGCAGGCGATTGCGGGGCTCAGATCATCACCACCTCCTCAGTTAGCTCGATTTACCTAAACGTGGCCCGATAGCAACCCGGAGGCCATCCACTACCACTTTTCGATACGACAAGGTTCAAGGGCACTCTGCAAATGATCACTCGTAACAGGACAAAGGGTTTTTCATTTTTGGGGGACGGTCGAAGAGGCGTGTGCGCTAGCCCCTACCAGCAATCCCTTGCTAGAACTGGCCTGGGGGCTAAGACGGGGGGCAATTAACCATAAAAAACGATCCTGGCTAGCCAGAAAAGGGATCGCCGATAGTAGCGAAAATGGATCGTTATGCAAAACGATCGCTTTTAATAAAAACCCTTATTTTACTGTGAGTTACTGCGATATTTACCGAGAGTAAGCGATCCTGTTTTTGCACTAGAGCCGTACAGTCAAAAGCGATCGTTTTACCACATTTGGGAATGTAAGCAGGGCTGTAGCCCGCATTCTTATTGAGTTATGCCAACCCGATGCCCACACAGGGCAATAATGATCGCCTGTAACACAAAAAGTGATCATTTTAGGGATGATCACTCCGGGATTATTTCCAACTCCCAACCCCATTGCTCATTTGGTGAGCCCTTAGGGTATGAGGCGAAACGCCAGCCCAATTGCTTCAGTACTGCGTTCAAGCGACGGAACACCATCCTGTGATTTGAATGACTCAGGTTGTAGAAGTCGGTCAGCTCCTCACAAGTCACACCGGGGTCTGTTGCGACGACCAGAATGTAGGCATGGTGCGGGTGCCACGCCATTGCAACGACAAGAGCAGCCAAGTGATTAATCGGCCCCAGCTTGGATATGGCATGGTCTCGCTCTGCTCGTTCCATCAATCGACGGTTAGACTGCCCGACATTTCGAGCCCAGGCATTACGATACCGAAAAATGTCTTCGACTCCCAGTGCTGGCTTGCACAATCGTTCTAGCTGCTTGCGCTGGCGCTCTGCTCGTTTTTGCTCCTTTAGCCGCTGCTTTTCCTCTTCCGCCATCTCTTTGGCGAACATCTTGTTAATCTCCGCGAACACTCGCCTTTCCTCCAAGTTGTGGCGTGCAGGACAAGAACATTCTTCCTCGTCACTCAGATGACTCGCCTAATCACAATGCTGAAATGCCTCATGGTCGGCTGCGGCATTCGGTACCATTTTGCTTTGGTTTCACCTCATCCCCCTCAATCAATCCTCACTTACTGGCACACCTCACCAGCGGGCGTTAGCGTTACCCAGTGAGGATGCAGCAAAGCCTGTATTGACGCGGACATGCAGGCGAACATGGACGTATATCGTCACTTTTTCTGTCTATAGAAAAAAGTGAGGATAAAAAGCCCCCGCCTCACGCTCCTCACCCAGCCTTCACTTTTTACTGATTAGTCACCTGATTTTACTAGCCAGATAACGTCGTCCTCTCGTTCAATTAGACGGTCTGCAATCAACTTGTTTCTATGGCGAGTACGGTTCCTTCTGTCATCCGTATTTGCTGCCTTCATGTGATCGATCACCCGCTGCCAAGTAGTCTTACCCCCATTGGCATTACACAGCTGACGAATAGCTCCAAACATTGCTTTGTGGTTCGCTGTCACGTTGGATGCGTTACCCAGTTCATCAGGCTCTATGGGCTCTCGGCTTGTATCCACCAGCACCATACTGGTGACATCATCACCGTCTGCATCTGAGCCAATAACCCGTTGTTTAAGATCATGAGCCCGTAGATCGGGTTCTTCATCATCCTTCATCTTGGTACATGTCAGAATGATTGATGCGTCCTCCTTGTTTTCACGTTTCAGCAGATACTCGGCATCTAATGCTGCTTTAAATGCGCTACTCCCCCGAGCTCCATTTTCTTCGTTCTTGCCGGTGTGGTGTATCAGCAAAATAGTGGCCCCAGTTTCCGCCTTAATACGATCACAACCGGCAATAAACGCCCCCATATCTGCAGCACGATTCTCATCGCCACCGCCAAAGCAGCGAGCCACTGTATCGACCACAATCAGCCTGACAGGCAATCCTGTATCCGCTTTGATCTGGATAGCAGCTAACCGCAACTCATTGACCTGAGCATCATCAGCCATAAATACTGGCTGGTTAACACGATATAAATTGGGAACGTCTTGCTGCTCGTGATACTCATCAGCCCACGCCTTAATACGACGCGGTACACCGACCCCACCTTCACCCACAATGTAAAGCACTGCACCTTGTTGGACTGGCCTACCATCCCAAGCCAGGCCGGTGCTTATATGGCAAGCAATTGAAACAGCAGTAAAGCTCTTAAAGCTACCGCTGGGACCATAGATGCTGCACATGCTAGACGCGGGCAACAACCCTTTGATTAGGTAGCTTTGTTGGTGGTCATAGCCGCTGAAGCCAATCGAAAGAGAAAGATTGGTTTGCAATCTCTTCTGGTACTCGAATTGCTGGTGGATATTCACAAGCGCCCATGGTTCAGCATTCCGATCAGGATGACCAAGATAGAGCTCTGCACTAGGAGCTTGTTTCAATAGCTCATCTATTAGCCGGTGCTGTTTGTTTACATGAAGCTGACCGCAGATATGCACAATCACCTTTTCCGTCGCATCTCGGTCAACCATCCGATATAGCTTCCCACCCTCATCAAGCTGGGTGGGTGATACATAAAGACTCACCACCGGTTGTTCATCAGGATCTACGGGATTATCAGCGGTAATCGCATGATTGAGGGCTCGCTGTAAAACCTCCCTCTGCCCCCCATGAGACGGCGCATGAGAGCCCGTATAAATCACAATCGTCCTTTGATCTGGGAGATCTCTAAATTTCACCAAACCATGTACTGGTGAGCTGGCAACCTGAACGTTCGCAGCCATATGGGGAATTCGCGCTATTTGCTGGGGCTGTGCGTTCATCACTCCCCCCTAATCAGAGCGGTTACCAACTCATTGAATGCCCGGTCATCTAAGCCTGCCTTCATTTGGCGAGCATAAGGACGAGTCACAACCGCAGCCGCTCCTTTGCATTGCGCTATAAAGGCGGCTCTCGCTTTTCGGCTGGTGAAGGCACTCAATACTCCGACACGGGAGCGTTTATCGGTTCTGGGATTGGGTGGTCCATAGAAGGTTTCAGTCTGGTTATCAGCGGCCCATGCAAAATAGATCATCGCTTTCCCTCCGAATCAGAAGACGAAGCATGGATCTCGGCCAGCAAGCCTTGATGGCCTTTATGGATTAATAAGTGAACTTTCATGCTAAAATTACCTCACACTCACTGGCTCCTTGGTCTGCAAACTGTCAGAGCCAGCGAGTAATCCGAAATGCCCTTACTGTCGCAGGTAAGGGCTTTTTTTCATGTTTTCCCCATGGGTTTGCACACCATGTTTGCCTATATCCGGTAACAGATGGATTCCCTGCGGTTTAATCATCCGTCGGGTGTTGTTCAGGCAGTCCACCAGCCATCCACAAGCCGAAGAGTTTGGTGTTCACAAACATCCGCTTGCCGACAATTCGGCAGCAACGTTCCAAGCCGGGCTTCTCGGCTCGCTTCCAGAACATGGCCTTCAGTGTGGGATAGTTAAATTGGGGGTAGTGCTTGGGGATTTCGGTCACAGGCAGCCAGTTGTTTAGATCTTGGCTAATTGCGATGAGGTTGAGGTCTTGCATATTGCTTATACTCCCTTTCATGTTGCTCTTGGTGTTCTGCGGTCTGGTCAGGGAGTATTTAACGCGATGTGATAGGTTTTCTTTTAGAACAGAAGTCAGCTCACTTCTGTTCTTGACTTTTTCATTCGTCTATCAGCTTAGCGGCACTAACGACGTTCGATGGGATAACCCCCCATGCTTTAGCAATAAATTGAGTCCACTCCTGAGCAGTCGTCTTTGTCTCACATTCTATTCCTAGGGCCATTAACTTAGTCTTCGCTGCTTTTACTGCATCAGGCTGTGACATTCGATTAATTGCTTCAATCTGGATATCACGCCGAATTGACGCTATTGAAACCTCTAAGCTCGAGATCTCATCTCCATACCATTCATCATTGAAGTCATTACATTCTTTCTGGCAAAACAAGTCTGTTAGCCTTTCTTCCAGGGACTCCAACGTCATTTCCAGAGCAGTCTTCGGACGCTCGCTAGAACGTTGCCCCTGCCGGGTGTACTGCTTACCCCAAGGCCTACCCAGACACGGATTGATCAGCGCTATATAGAGGGCCAATCTCATCACTGTATCTGCAAGCTCCCCCGCATTTATCTTTTTGAGCGGTACTTTAAAGCCCTTTCTTGGACCGAAACCTTGGTAATGCTCATAGGCTTCCATTGCTAGCAAGGGGATATCATCTTGCTGAGGAGAAATTCTATTTCGAGTACAGATCGCAGCCACCGGCTGACCGGCGCTACAATCGTCAATCACACTTTGAGCAAGGCAGCTCAATTCCAACTTAAGGCGCTCATCAGTCCATCCGATTTGCCTTAGCTTTGCGCTATACCAAATCGCCTTCTTTACCGCCTTCCGGGTGACAACCAGACGAGGAGTTTTATTTTCCCACCACCCAATATGACACTGGTCATTTTGGTGCTCGACCTCATCATCGGACGTTACTTTTTTGGCTGTGATGTCGATTGATACGCAGTCTATTAATTGACCATCTTTTGTAATCGCCAACCTCGGGCGGCCATTTAGGGAGAAGTACGGAATTCCTTCCTCTCCATCAAAAATGATGGGGTTATCATCTGGTGATTTTTGCCATACGACTAAACCCTCCAGAAAATCGCTGTTTATATATTGATCACTCATCTAGTACATCCCCAGACAAACAAAAGCCCCCCGCATCCATAGATGCGAGGGGCTCAGGCTAACATGTTCAATACATCTAAGCTGCACAGCCTAATTGATTAACCACCCATGAGATTACCAAATACCCGATCAGTGAGTTTGGCTTTATGGGCATTGCACAAATGGGAATATCGTTGGGTCATGGTGATCGACTTATGGCCTAACACCTCTGCGATCTCCAGAATGCTGGCACCGTTCATCGCCAACAAGCTGGCACAGCTGTGCCGAAGGTCATGAAAATGGAAATCAGAGAGCAACGCGGCTTTCTTCGCGGCCTGCCAATGGTAATCAAACTCGGTAAACGGTCGATTGAGGCCAGAGGGATGAGGGAACACAAAGCTGGCACCAATCTCGCGAAACTTGGAGAGCTCAGTAAGCAAGTCAGCGGTCAAAGATAGAATCCTCTGACTACCATTCTTGGTCACCGCCAAGTGAGCTGTGCGCGTGTTGAAATTAATGTCTGACCATTTGAGGCCAATCAACTCGCCCCTCCGTGCACCAGTGGTCAACGCCATATGAACCAGCATATGAAGTCGCTCCCACTTGCTCGACTTGGTGGCCTTCATCAATCGAGCAAGTTCATCTGTCGACAAAAAGCGTGTGCGAGCATTGTCTTCCCTCTTCTGTTTCACTTCCAGGCAAGGGTTCACTTTGAGGTCATAGCGATCACACATGTAGGCAAAGACTGCTGACAACGCTGCTTTGTAGCGGTTCAGGGTCGCAGGCGCTTTCCCCTCTGCCTCCAGAATCGAGATGGCGTTTTTGATCCGCTGGCGATTTACCTTGTTCAACGTCTTGTCGCCGAGATGTTCAGCCCACCAGCCCAGACGCTGTGGTACAGATTTGTCCCGTCCCTTGTGCTGTTCAAGGTACTCATGGATAGCTTGTTGAATGGTGGTACTGGTGAGGGTGACGTTGGTTAAGGCATCTGCCAGCTCGTCAGATACAGTGACCTGAGCCAGGAACTGCTCTGCGTCTTTTTTTCGGGTAAAAACTTTGGATACGCGGTTGCCGTTACGCATGAACTGAACGCGATATGACTTGCCGGTTTTTCGAGTGAGAACTTGGATGCTTGCCATGGGTTGAAACCTCTTGCACATAATTGCACATGAATGAGTGTTATCAACCGCAGAAACTTTGAGCAGGAGCGCTATTGAGCGCTATAACCTGTTGACCAAACAGAGAAAAGAATGGTGCCCGGGGTCGGACTCGAACCGACACGGTTATTCACCGG
>NZ_JRJY01000021.1:0-2817 GCF_000801015.1 Aeromonas sp. ZOR0001
TGTCAAAAACTATTTGAAATGACCGGTTTTTAGCTAAATCCAAATGTCCGAGATCTTGGTGAAATTGAGTTAAGAGTCATGTCAAAATCAGCTGCTGAAGATTCATAAGAGGATGCCGTTGTGACTCAAAAAAGAACCATGCTGGAACTGGCTGAAGAAGCTGATTCGTTGTACGAAACAGCCATTACACGCTGGGTTGAACAACAACCAGAGCTGGCCGCTCAAGCGAAGAAGATTATGGATGATGTGACCGAGTGCTTCGACCCCGAAGTTGCTGAAGCGCTCACAAAAATGCGTTCTCTTCCCTGGGGGGCATTTATTGCCTGGTACGAAAGCAAATATGGCACAGGGGATGAATGTGAAACACAAAATTGAGTGGTTCACGGTGCAAGTTCAATACTCGGATCGAGTGCCATTTGAACTGGTTGGTGAATTGGAAAAGGGCTCGCTATTCATGTCTGCAGGTGGCCGCTTATGTGGCCCTGGGGCCTCAGTCAGTCTCGATAGCCAACAACTGGCAGAGCGCTATTTGCAGGCGTTGACGACGCGCAGAAAGAAAACTGACCCAGAGTTTCAAGCCGTGGCCATGCAAGTCTCTTCATCAAGTGAATACGCCCGAGCCCACATAAAACGGGACTCCGATAAAGTCCGTGAAAAGCTCACCCGATGGGGGATTGAGCTCCCTGGTTAGGGAGCGATTAGTATGAGTACGGGTACTCATACTAATCATTAAAACGGGCGCCGACGTCAGTGTCGTAACGGATTTCTCCCCTCTTGAATGCCGGATGCAGTGTGCTATATTCACTGGGAACCTATAGCAGCCGGACACCAAAGCGGGCCGGATCGGTTTGAACGGGATGTGGACTTGAGCCTGTCAAACTTAAACAGAGGGAGGTTGAGGAGGTATCCTCGCGGCGGTCAGTCCCTAGTCCACCGACCAATGCAAAAATCCAGCAAGGCCAGCTTTCGAGCTGGCCTTGTTCGTTCTGACACTGACGTCGGCGCCAGCCGAACGGGCGCCGACGTCAGTGTTGGATGCCCGCAAAATTGCGTTGCACGGAACCCTGCAACACAGCGCAACACGCGCAACAGCGTAGTTGGTGTTATATCGACGATGCCCCCTCGAAAAGTACCGTTCCGACACTGACGTCGGCGCCCAAACTACACCTCGTCCTGTCGCGATCTCTGTTGCCACTGACTGATGGCCGCTTGCACAACAGGGGATGGTGTTTCGTCCCGGGGGCCGGTGATCTGCGGCCTACCCCGTTTGCGCTTTGCCACCGTCTGCGCGGCTTCCTTCGCAATGTCCGCCAGCTCAGGCCTGTCAGGTTGCGCTTCCAGCCTTTCGCCGCTGACGTCCAGCAGGGCCTTGTAATACTGCTCTTCCCCTAGTCGGTTTGGCTTAACCTTGTCAGGATGCGGCCCGCGACGGCGGTTCGTCGTCGGGCTGCTTGGCGCAGCTCGCGAACGAACATCATCCCGCATGGTCTGAACCTCTTGGGCCATCAACAGCACATGGCCAAGCCGCTTGTTATCGACAATCGCCCCTTGATTCACCGGTGCCAGCTGATCCTTGATGCAGTAATCCAGGAGCTGGCCATCAAGCCCTCGTAACTCCACCCGATCATCGCAATAGTGGTACACCATGATCTCTCGACCGATCAGCCGCCGCTGCGCGGGGGTATCGAGCAACAGGTATTGCACCTTGTCATATTGGGTTGTGAGCCGTTTTGATACCTGCCTGGGCTCCTTCCAGATCAGGGTACGCTCCAAGTCATCATGAGGGCCCAGGGGGCGGTGTACGTCCACCTCATGCAAGGGGGCTTTACCGAAGCGCCGGTTGTAATCGGAGATAAAGCCAGGCAGCCACGTATTGGCATCGTCAATCGAGCTGATCCCCGCCAATCTCAACTCTTTCACCAGGCGATCTTGTAACGTCAGGTGTGCGCGCTCTACACGGCCCTTGGCCGCACTGCTATGAGCGCAGAACCCCTCGATATTGAGTTCGTCCAGGGCGCGGGCAAACTGTGTCTGGCCCTCGCCACGGGAGGACTTGTGATTGACCCTGAACACGCTGGCCTTGTCGCTGTAAAGCGCCAGCGGCTTGCCGTGGGCAACCAGGTGATCGCGCAAGGTGCCGAAGTAGGCAAAAGTCGATTCGGAATGCACAAAGCGCAGGGCGGTGATCTGGCTGGTCGCATCATCCACGAACACGATGGCGGTACAGGCTGGCGCTCGATCCTCAAACCAGCGGTGGTCGCAACCGTCAACCTGGATCAACTCACCAAAGCAGGCGCGGCGGTAACGAGGCTGCTGGATCCTGGGTGGCCGTTGCCGGCGCGGCACCCATAGCCCCGTTGCAATCATCATCTGGCGCACGGTCTCCACGGCCAGATTGATACCGTGCTGTTCCGCCAGTTTCTCAGCGGCCAAGGTCGGCCCGAAATCAGGGTAGTGCTGGGTGATCAGCTGATAGGCTTGCTCCTTGAGCCCACTCGGCAGTTGCCGATTGCCTTTCATCCCGAACTTGCGGGAGCGCAGCCCTAATGGGCCATCCTCCACGTAACGGGCCACCAGGCGGCGTAGATGCCGTGGCGTCAATGACAGGCGCTGTGCCGCTATCGTGCTGGGTATGTGGCCTTCCACCACGGCCTGGATGGTCTTGAGACGGTCTACCTCTTTCATGGTGAATATCAGCTCGCTTTGTGCCATGAGAACCCCTCCGTGGTGACACCTATCTCACAAGGTATAACTGAGGGGGCCCTAGCCGGACATTTCAATCTGGCTCAAAGCGGACATTACAATTTGGGGCTAACA
>NZ_JRJY01000077.1:0-1786 GCF_000801015.1 Aeromonas sp. ZOR0001
GAGCGAACCTTCTCCCGAAGTTACGGTTCTATTTTGCCTAGTTCCTTCACCCGAGTTCTCTCAAGCGCCTTGGTATTCTCTACCCGACCACCTGTGTCGGTTTGGGGTACGATGACTTGTAATCTGAAGCTTAGAGGCTTTTCCTGGAAGCAGGGCATCAATGGCTTCCGCACCGTAGTGCGTTCGTCTCGTGTCTCAGTGTTGTGTCTCCGGATTTGCCTAGAAACACCACCTACGCACTTTCACCAGGACAACCGTCGCCTGGCCCACCTAGCCTTCTCCGTCCCCCCATCGCAATTACAAGTCGTGCAGGAATATTAACCTGCTTCCCATCGATTACGCCTTTCGGCCTCACCTTAGGGGTCGACTCACCCTGCCCCGATTAACGTTGGACAGGAACCCTTGGTCTTCCGGCGAGGAGGCTTTTCACCCCCTTTATCGTTACTTACGTCAGCATTCGCACTTCTGATATCTCCAGCATACCTCTCGATACACCTTCGCAGACTTACAGAACGCTCCCCTACCACTCACACATAAGTGTGAATCCGCGGCTTCGGTGCCTGGTTTGAGCCCCGTTACATCTTCCGCGCAGGCCGACTCGACTAGTGAGCTATTACGCTTTCTTTAAATGATGGCTGCTTCTAAGCCAACATCCTAGCTGTCTGAGCCTTCCCACATCGTTTCCCACTTAACCAGAACTTTGGGACCTTAGCCGGCGGTCTGGGTTGTTTCCCTCTTCACGACGGACGTTAGCACCCGCCGTGTGTCTCCCGGATATTACTTACTGGTATTCGGAGTTTGCATGGGGTTGGTAAGTCGGGATGACCCCCTAGCCCAAACAGTGCTCTACCCCCAGTAGTATTCGTCCGAGGCGCTACCTAAATAGCTTTCGGGGAGAACCAGCTATCTCCGAGTTTGATTGGCCTTTCACCCCCAGCCACAGGTCATCCCCTAACTTTGCAACGTTAGTGGGTTCGGTCCTCCAGTTGATGTTACTCAACCTTCAACCTGCCCATGGCTAGATCACCCGGTTTCGGGTCTACACCTTGCAACTAGACGCCCAGTTAAGACTCGGTTTCCCTACGGCTCCCCTATACGGTTAACCTCGCTACAAAATGTAAGTCGCTGACCCATTATACAAAAGGTACGCAGTCACCCCGAAGGGCTCCCACTGCTTGTACGTACACGGTTTCAGGTTCTATTTCACTCCCCTCACAGGGGTTCTTTTCGCCTTTCCCTCACGGTACTGGTTCACTATCGGTCAGTCAGGAGTATTTAGCCTTGGAGGATGGTCCCCCCATATTCAGACAGGATGTCACGTGTCCCGCCCTACTCGATTTCACATCAAGGTTGTTTTCGTGTACGGGGCTATCACCCTGTATCGCCGGCCTTTCCAGGACCGTTCCACTAACTTCCAAGATGCTTAAGGGCTAATCCCCGTTCGCTCGCCGCTACTGAGGGAATCTCGGTTGATTTCTTTTCCTCGGGGTACTTAGATGTTTCAGTTCTCCCGGTTCGCCTCTGTTACCTATGTATTCAGTAACAGATACCCGAGTTATCTCGGGTGGGTTTCCCCATTCGGAAATCTGTGAGTAATAGCGTCTCTTACCGACTTCTCACAGCTTATCGCAGGTTAGTACGTCCTTCATCGCCTCTGACTGCCAAGGCATCCACCATGTACGCTTAGTCACTTAACCATACAACCCCAAGAAGTGTCGTCGAAACAACGCTTGCTTGTTGAAGTACAACAAGGACCAAATAAAATTTGGTTTTCGCCAAGAAGTTT